>DASYCF010000580.1:0-13439 GCA_036500365.1 Byssovorax sp. | reverse complement strand
ACAAGTCGAACGCGATGCGCCACGCCCACGAGCTCTGGCTCCGGGTCTTCAACGAGGTCGGGCCGCAGTTCCCCGAGATCAAGGCGCAGCACCTCTACGTCGACGCGCTCTGCCTGCTCATGATCCAGGACCCGAGCCAGTTCTCGGTCATCGTCACCAACAACCTCTTCGGCGACATCGTCACCGACCTCGGCGCGGCGTTCCAGGGTGGCCTCGGGATGGCGGCGAGCGCGAACGTGCACGCGTCGGATCCGACGCGCGTCGCGATGTTCGAGCCGGTCCACGGCTCGGCGCCGCCGCTCGCCGGCAAGGACATCGCGAACCCGTTCGCGGCCCTCCTCACCGTGGGCATGATGCTGACGCACCTCGGCTTCGCCGGCCCGGAGGAGACGATCGAGCGCGCCGTGACCGAGGCCATCGAGGAGGGCGCGTGCACGGTCGACGTCGGCGGCAAGCTCGGCACGAAGGCCGCGGCCGCGTGGGTGCGGTCCCGCGTCTCGTCGTTGCTCTGACGGCTCAGCGAAACCAGAACTCGAGCGCGATGGGCACGTCGCCGGCGAACGACGAGCCGCTGAGGAAGACGCGGTACGAGACGCCGAGGGCGACGGCGAGCCGGGGGCCGCCGGTGTAGTACTTGAGGCCAGGCTCGACGAAGGCGCCGCCCTTCAGCTTCAGATCGCCGGAGGGGCAGTCGTCGCAGTCGTCGATCGAGCGGTCCGCGGCGACGAGCGCCGCGCCGAGCCGCGTGTACGCGAAGAGGCCGCCCCACGCGTGCGTCTCGGGGTGACCCCACAAGACGAGCGGCGGCGTGCGCAGGCCGCCCGACAGCAAAAAGACGTTCACGTGCGTCGTCGAGCTCGCCTCGAGCACGTTGCCGAACTGGTCCGTGACGGTCTCCTTGAAGCCCTTGTTGTCCGACGTGAACACGCGCTCGTAGGTGAACGACGCGCTCACGATCTCGTAGATGTCGACGGTGAGCCCGAGGCCGATCGTCGGCGCGGCGCTCGCGAGACCCTCCGCGGTCGCGGCTTGCTGCTTGAACCACGTGGGGCCGAACGCGAAGCCGAGCCCGACCTCGGCCGGGTGCAGCGGCGCGAAGGTCCCGACGGGCGGGTCGACGAAGCGCACGAGCGAGCCCGCGCGCAGCTCGCGCTCGGCGACCGGCGTCGGAGCGAGGCTCGTCTCGACGGTCGCGGCCGGCCTCGGCCCGTCGCCCGGCGCGCGGACACGGCTCGCGTCGACGGTCTCTTCGAACTCTCCGAACGCGTCGTAGCGCACGCGAACGCGGCCCGGCGTCGCCTCGACCACGGTGGCCGGCAGCCATTTGTCGCGGCGGAGCGCCTCGACGCGCGCGCCGGCCAGGAGGACCGGTCCGCGGGCGAGCGGCGGGGCGCCGGCGTCGCGCGGCCGAACGCGCGCGGCGTCGACGATCTCGTCGTGGTCGCCGCCGAGGCCCTCGTAGTGGACGAGGAGCCGACCCGGCGCCGCGTCGACCACGGTGCCCGGCGACCAACTGCCGTCACGCTCGATCTCCACGGGCGACCCCTTGCCGAGGCCCGACGTGCTGGTGAACACCGCGGGCCCCGGCGCGGCGGGCGTCGCGACGTCGGGAGCACAGGCGACTAGCAGCGCGACGACGGCGGTCGCGCCGAACGCAGAGGGTGCGCGCATGAGGTCGAGCGTATCAAAGGCGGCGGCGTACGTTGCCGCGCTCCGTATCGCGCTCCGCCGTTGTCGTCGTCGTCGTCCCGCGTAGGATGGGTGAGGGGAAGATGAACAAGCCGGCGGAACACCGGACCTTCGATCCGGCGGCGTCGATCCACGACTACGCGCACGCGATGGCGGCTGTCCGCGTGTTCGGTGCAGTGAAGCCGGCGCTCGCCGCGATCGGCGTCGCGCCGGCAGACTTTCGCCGCGCCCAGGTGTGGGCCAAGCGCATGGCCGACGAGGTGGCCGCCGGCAAGGACGAGCTCACGTCGAGCTTCGTGGCCGCGTTCGGCGCAGCAGCCGCGACGATCCGGAAGCCCGCGGCCGTCGATGCGCCAGCTGTCACGGAGCCGGCCGCCGAGACGCCGACCGCCGTCGAGGCGTCTGCGACCGCGCCGGTGACGCAGGCCTCCGCAGCGCTGCCGCTCGTCGCTCGCGACGAGGCGCCGGCTGCTCCACCGGCCGGGGCCACGTCGCCGGATCTCGACGCGACGAACGAGACGCCCTTCACGCCCGTTCGCGCCCCGCTGCCCTTTCCTGCGACGGCGTCGAGCGAGCTCGCGAGCCCGTCGCCGCCGCCCGTCGTCGCGCCGCCCGTCCAGGCCGCGAGGCCGGGCGACAAGCTGCGGACGACGACGGAGTTCACGCTGCAATCGATGCGGCCCGCGCTGCCGTTCGGCGCGGTCGTCGCGTCCCCTGCGCCCGTCGCGCCGCCGGTGGCGGTGGTCGCGCCGCCGGTGGTGGTCGCGCCGCCGGTGGCGGTCGCGCCGCCGGATGCGCGCGGCGCGGCCGCCAAGTCCCCGTCTCCGAAGTCGCCGCTCGGCGAGACGCGGTCGTTCGTGTCACCCGCCGCCGGCCCCGCGCTGCCGTTCCACCCGAGCGCGGTGAGCCCCGCCGGCGCCGCAGCCGCGCCTGCCGTGGCCGCGCCTGCGGCCGCAGCCCCTTCGCAAGCGGCGCCGCGCGCGCGTCCCAAGTCGCCGCTGGGGGAGACCAGCGCGTTCACGCTGGCGGCCGTCGCGCCCGCGCTGCCGTTCCAGTCTGCTGATCCCGTGCTCGGTGTCGAGCAGTACGCGTCGCTCAAGGCGAGCCTCAGCGCCTTCCCCGACAAACACGACGTCATCCTCTCGCGCTTCGGGGTGCGCGACGATCAGCAGCTCGCGCGGATGGACGCCGCGTTCCGGGCGAAGCTCGAGGCCGACGCCGCGGCGCGCGCGCTCTACACGACCCGCTACGAGGAGCTTCGGCGCAGGCTCGCCGCTCGCTGACGCTCAGCGCTTCTTGTGCGCCGGATGCGTCGCCGCCGGGCGTGATCTCGAACGGGCGGCCGCCGCGCGTCGTCGGGGCGCGCACCTCCCGTGCTCCATCGTCGCCAGGGGACCGAGCGAGCCCGCGTCGACGTTCGCGCGGAGCATCGCCTCGATGACCGTCAGCCCGTATCCGAAGTGGAACTGGCGCGGCACCTGCTACCTCACCGCCGGCTCAGGGCGCGAGCAGCACGACGACGGTCTGGCTCGGGACGATGCGCGCCCCGGGGCAGTTCGTCGAGTTCTGCAGCGCGACGCTCGTGAGGCGCGTCGCCGGCATGCAGTCGACGAGCACCGTGAACGCCGCGGTCAGGTGGCGCGACGGGCCCATCACGGTGCCCGACGCGACGCCCATGTTGACGCCGACGTTGTCGCCGTTCGTCATCGGGATCGTCGTGCCCATGTTGTGCGCGGGCAGGCCCATGAAGAGGACGTTGTACGCCGCAGGGACGCCCATCGGCCCGGCGGCGATGTTCGGATACGGGATCGGCACGGGCCCCGCCGGCGTCGGCGTGAGGCACACGTCGGGGAAGCCCGTGTCGACGCCCATCATCTGCGTGTTGGCGAACATGCGGTGTCTCCTCCCGTGCCTAACCGATGTGGACCTGCGGACCGTCGATCTTCGTCACGGTGTCCGACGTGATGACCGTCGCGTCGGCGTGGAAGCGGACGCACTCCCTCGCGGTCACGTCGACGTGGCCGGCGCGCACCGTGTCCGTCTCCTCGATGACGCGGTACGAGCGGGTCGCGCGCGTGTAGAGCCGCGTGAGCGACGACTCGACCGTCTCGCCGATCCACGTGAGCTTGTTCACGTGCGCCTTGAGCTTCGTGCCGAGGAGCGTGGCCTCTTCGAGGAGGAAGGTCGCGCGGTCGGCCGTGACGTTGAGCTCGGCGGCGAGCAGCGACGCGTCGCGCGGCGTGGCCGCGACGATTCCTCCCGGCGCCGTCACGTCGAGCTTTCCGCGCGGGTGGACGGTGAGGTCGCCGTCGACGCGCAGCTCCGCCGCGCCCGCGCCGCCGCGCGTGAGGACAGCGAGGACGAACCAGCCGTCCGTCGTCGGAGCGACGAGCACGCGATCGCCGTCACCCGGCTCGAGGAGGCAGCTCGCCGCGCGTCGCGCTTCGAGCGCGCGCCCGTCGACCTCCACACGAAGCGCGGCGCCGGCGCCCTCGCCGCGCGCGGCGACGACGGTCGCCGCCTCGAACGCCGCCGGCGCGCGCCCGCGCAGCACGGCCACCTGGTTGTCCTTCTTCGCAGCGCTCGTCGTCTTCATCTGGGCTCCTCAGTACGGGGGCTTGTAAGCTTCGGCCTCGGCCAGCTCGGGGTCGTCGCCGAGCGCCAGCGAGCGGTTCGTGAAGATCGTCCCCTCTTCGACGGTCTTGTGGAACCTGGTTCGAAACAGGCTCGCGCCCGAAAAGTCGGCGCGGCGGATGTCGGCGTGGCCGAAGTCCGCGTACGTGAGCGTCGCGCCCGCGAACGACGCGCCCTCACACGTCGTCTTGCCGAACATCGCCTGCTCGAGCTTGGCCCGCGCGAAGCTCGCGTTCGTCGCGTTCGCTTCCATGAACACGGCCTGCTTGAAGCGCGCGTCCTCGAACTGAGCGCCCTTCAGATCCGCCGCGAAGAAGAGCGCGTTCGGCCCCGTTGCGCCCTTGAAGCTCGCGCCGGTGAGCGTCGCGCCCTTGAAGCCGCAGTTCGGGATCTCGGCGCCGTCGAAGTTCGCGCCGGCGAGCTTCGACTCGATGAACTGACAGTACGTGAGCTTCATGCCGGAGAAGTCCTTCGCGCCGAGCTCGCACTGCAGGCCGATGACGATGTTCATCCGCGCGCCAGCGAAGCTCGTCTCGGTGAGGTCCATGCGGAAGAGCACGGTCTTGTCGAGGAGCGCGCCGTCGAACTTCGCGCCGCGCACGAGCGCCTCGGCGAAGCGACCGCGCTCGAGCGCCGCCTCGCCGAAGTCGGCCCCTGCGAGATCGGCCTTGATGAAGCCCGCGCCAGGCATCGACGCGCCGCGGAACGACGCGCCCACCGCGGTGCCCTCGACCAAATTCACGACGCCCATCGCCGCGCCGTCGAAGCGCGCCTCGTCGAGTCGGCACTGGTGGAACGCCGTGAGGTGCAGGTCGGCGCCCGAGAGGTCCGTGCCCTGGAGCGAGCACTTCGTGAACACGCACTCTTTCAGCGTCGCCTTCGGCAGCTTCGCGCCGGCGAACGACACCGCCTCGAAGATGCCGCCGCACAGATCGATGCCCGTGAGGTCGACGCCGGCGAGGTCGACCTTCGAGATCATCTCGGCGTGGCGAACTTTGTCGACGAGCTCTTCGCGGTTCATGAACGCCTCTTGGGGAGCACGCGCGTGCGGACCATCTTCGCGTCGTGGATGCGCGTGCCGCCGTCGACGATGACGCGAGAGAGATCGGCGCGAAACAGGTTCGCGCCGCGGAGGTCGGCGCTCGACAGGTCCGCCTTCTGCAAGATCGCGTTCATGAAGTCGACGCCGATCGCGCCCGCGCCGCGGAGACCCGCGCGGATGAACAGCGCGCCGCGCGCCTTCGCGTGGAGCAGGTTCGCGCCCTCGAGGTCGGTCTTGCTGAGGTCGGCGCCGTCGAGGATCGTGTCCCCGAAGAGCGCGCCCGTGAGCCGCGTGCCGCGGAAGTTCGCGCCCGCCGCGTTCGCCTCGCTGAAGTCGGCGCCGGGGAAGCTCGAGTTGTGGACGAAGGTCGCCTTGGTCAAGTTCGCGCCGCGAAAGCGCGCGCGTTGCCCGTCGACCGTGACGAAGCCCGTCTTCGTGAGGTTGGCGCCGCTGAAGTCCGCCCCCTCGACCGACAGCTCGACGAAGTTCGTGCGCACGAGGCTCGCCCCGCGGAAGCTCACGCCGCGGAGATCGACTCGGTAGACGACGAGCGTCTCGAGCTTCGCGTCGCCGAAGTCGACGGCCTCACCGACGACGGTCTCGATGAGCTGAGCGCGCGACAGGTCGACGCCGCGGAACGATGCGCGGGCGATGTGAGCGCGCGTGAGGATGGCGCCCGAGAGGTTGGCCCCGGCGAGGTTGGCGCCGTCGAGCCGCGCGCCCCCGAGGTTCGCGCCGGTGAGGTTCGCGCCGACGAGCGAAGTCCCCTTCAACAGCGCGTGCGCGAGGACGGCTCCCTCGAGGTTCGCGCCCGCGAGGTTCGCGTCGGTGAGGTCGACGCCCTCGAACAGCGCGCCGCCGAGGTTCGCACCGGCGAGGTCGAGGCGCGAGAGGTCGAGGCCGCTGTGGTCGATGCGCGGCGCGAGCAAGATGTCGGCGAGGTAGGCCGCCTCGATCTCCGCGCGCGCGGGCTCCGACACGTCGAGCGGCTTTCGATCGACCGGCTGGTCGGCCCACTGCACGCTGCGCCTGTACACGGAGAGGAGCTGTTGCTCGCTCGCGACGAGCTCCGCGTGCCACGCAGGGTCGGCGAGCTGCGCCTCGATCTGGGCGAGCGGTTCGCCAGCCGCGCGCGCGGTCTCGGCGAGCGAACGCAGGAGCTCGGCGTGCTTCGCGGCAGAGAACTTGGGCGGACCCGCGGCGTCGCGCTTGGCCTGCTCTTCCATCTCGTCGTAGTTCATGCCGCGCGCGGCGTACACCTCGCGCGCCTTCTCGCGCATCTCGACGCGGCGCTGCTCGAGGTCCTTCCGCTGGGCTTCGAGCTTCTGTTGCTGCTTCTCCGCGAACTCGATGAGCCCGTCGATGTCGTGCGTCGGCGGTATCTCGTCGCCCTTGAAGTCGGCGCCCAGGCCGAGCGCCTCGGGGTCGCCGCCGCGCGCGAGCACGTCGGCGCGGAGCTTCGCGCGCTCGCGCTCCCGGCGGCGTTGGCCGTTCGCCGCGAGGAAGTCCTCCTTCTCGAGCAAGTCGTGGACATCGGTGCGGTCCATGCCGCCTTGCCATCCGCGCTCGGCCGGCGGCATCAAGAGCGTGTCGGAGAGGCGGCCGAACGGGGCCTTCTCGCGGTCGCGCTGCGTCTCGAGAACGTGCTCGAAGTGCTCGCGCGGGCGGAGCTCGGCGGGATCGTCGGCGCCGACGAGGAGCTCGACGATGTCGTCGGCGTCGTCCTCGCGGACCTCGGTCATGCCGCGGTAGATGAGCACGCCGCGCGACACAGCCGGGAACAGCCGCACCGTCTCGAGGTGCGTCGGGATCTCGCGCACGTGAAGGGCCGCGCTCGAGTCGGCCCCGGGCGCATGCGTCGACACGAACACGCGCGCGGCGACGCCCGCGAGGCGGCCCTCGATGCGCGGGTGGTCCGGGTGCATGTTCTCGATGACGAGCTCTTCGTCGCCGGTGAAGAACCCGTCGATGCGCTGATCCTCCGGCGCGGTGTTGTACGCGGAGAGGTCGATGTCGCCGGCGACGCCGGGGAAGCGCGTCTCGAACCATCGCATGTCGTACGTGCCGAGCTTCGACGCGCGCTGCGGCCACGCGAAGTCGTACGCCGCGAAGCCCGCCGGCACGGGTTTGTCGCCGGGGCCGACGACGAGCCGCTTGGGATCTTCGATGTTCGGGAGCGGGCGCGCGCCGTCGTCCGCCTTTGCGAAGCCCTTGCCGAGGGGGTTCCTTTCGAAACCCGCGCCGCCGAACGCGTGCGCCCAATCGAGGGGCATCTCCGTGAACGGCGCCGGCTCGCTGGGGATGCCCGCGAGCGACCACTTGCGATCGCCGATCACCGCGAGGCGCTTGTCGACCGCGCCGAGCTTCACGCGCACGAACGAGACGCTGACCGGTTGCTTCGTGTAGCACGCGCCCGTGACCAACACCTCGCCGCGCGGCTTCATGAAGCCCTCGTCGAGGATGCCGCCCTCTCCCGCGAGCGCCTTTGCCGCCATCGGCCAGAGCGCTTGCTCCGAGAGCAGGTGCTTCGGCGCGTCGAGCGGGAAATACACCAGCACGGCGACGGTCAGATAAAACCGCTGGTCGTTCTCGAACATCCGCGTGAGGACGCCGAGCTTGTTCGGTTTGACGACCTTCAAATCACCACCACGATCGCGAAGCCTTGAAGGTTCACGGCTCCCGTCTCCTGCTTACCCGCGCTGAGGCTCATGCCAATACCGATGTTCGTGATCGACGCGCCCGCCGCGTCGAACTTGGCGCCCGTCGCCGCGACGCTGAAGCCTACGTAGTCGGCCTTGAGCCCGAAGATCGACGTCGACAGACCGACGACGTCGAGCGTGTTGCCCTGCGTCGTGGTGGAATTGAGAAAGTCCTCGAGGTGCGTCGGCGTGCTCGGGTCGAACGTCGGCGAGACGACCGTCCCGGAGCCGAGCACCCACGTGAGGCTCGCCATCGTGAGCTTGGTAGCTCCCCAGAGCTGCGTCACGGCAGACGGAAAGATCTGCGCGAGCGTCGAGCTCATCGTGATGTCCTGGCTCGCCATCACTTGCGTCGTCGGCCCGATGACGGTCTTGTCGTGCACGTCGCTGTATTTCTCGTCGGTCGCGCCGGTCACCATCGTGATGCGACTGGCGCCGTACGTCTCATGGCGGCCGCCGGCTTTGACCTTCGTCTTCTGGCCCGTGTCGTAGAGCTCGAGCACGAGGCTCGTGACGTGCGTCTCTTGCGTCGTGTCGTAGTTCTCTTTCACGTCGCCGCCGACCGTCGTGCTCTGGATGGCAGAGACCTTCGTCGTCTGGCTGGTCTTGTAGGTCTCGGTGACGTCGCCCGTGACCGTCTCCTTCAGCGTGGTGCCGACGTGGATGTCCTGGTTCGTGCCCACGTAGAAGAACGCGTCGCCGCCGGTGTGCGCGACGATGTTGTGCGAGTCGCCGTCGTGCGGGGCGCCGTAGTGCAGGTACGTGTCCTCGGTCGGCGTGCGCATGTCGATCCACTGGCTGCCGTCTTGATCCTCGATCTCGAAGTGGCTCTTGCCGCCGAGGTGCATGATGTTGCGCGTGTTGTTCTTCGACGTAACGGGGCTCGGGTTCTTCGCGTCGGGCGCCGAGCCCGCGAGGAGCGGCTTGTCGGGGTCGCCGCCGAGGAACGCGACGAGGACCTCGGTCCCCTTGCGCAGCGGCAGGTGCCAGCCCTCGGGCGCGCCTGCGTGCGGCTGCATCGAGCGGATCCACGTCGTCGCCTTGCCCGCGGCGAGCGTCGACTCGTCGAAGCGCATGCGCACGTGATAGCGGCCCGCTGCGTCGATCTGGCTGTAGTCGTCGTCCGCCGGGCCGTCCGCGACCGCGAGCTCGAAGCCGCGCACGACGGGCCACGGCGCGCGGCTCGCGGGCCGCACCTTCACGCTCGACGGCACGGCGACGGCGCGCGCGCGGTAGACCGCCTCGCCGCGGAGGCCCGTCAGTGCGTGCACGTCGCGCGTGCGAGCGCGGAGGTTCGCCTCGTGCTCGACGACGATGCAAAAGAGCTCCGTGTTGAAGAGCGGGATCGGGTGGTCTTCGACCTCGAACGTGTACCCGGCGCGCAGACCGTAGACAGGGCCGTTGCCGCGGAGCACGAGCTGCCCCGCCGCGAGCTCGTCGGCGCGCACCGTCGCGAGCTTGGTCGCGTCGTCGCCCGTCAAGATGCGCGCGCCGAAGTGGTGAATCTCGGCCTTCCCGTCGGGCCACGCCGTCGCCTCGCCCGACACGTCGACTGACGGGTTCTGATCGTCGTAGTCGGAGAGCTTGACCGACTTCGAGATGCACGCGCGCCGCGCGCTCATCGCGAGGAAGCGACCCTCGGGCGCGTCGGCCTCCGGGTCGGGAGTCGGGAAGTACTTCACCTTGTCGGTGCGCAGCGACGCGGTGTTCGCCGTGTCCGTGACGATGAGCTTCTCTCCCGAATCGCCTTGCTCGAAGTAGTAATGAACGCCGAGCCGCTCCATCCACCGAGACAGGAACGCGAGGTCGCTCTCCTTGTATTGGCAGATGTGCTGCTCCTCGGCGTAGCTGTCGTTCAGGCGGAGCTCGTAGTCGTCCGACGTGAGGCCTCCGCCCTCGAGCACCTGCTTCCAGACGTCGGGCGGCGCCATGTCGGTGAAGAGGCGGCTATGCTTGCCGATCCCGAGCCCCCAGAGGCGCGGCACGAGCTCGACGCGCAGGAGCGCGCGGCCTTCGGCTTCGAGGAGGATCTCGACCTCGCTGACCACGCCGTGCACGTCACCGGCTTCGCCCCGGTCGCCGGGGTCGACGCGGAGCTTCGCCTTCGCTCCGATGACGTCGGCCGGCTCGGGCACGTCGGCCGCGGCGATCGAGAGGAAGATCTGGAACGCGTACGGCGTCGACAACGCCTCGACACCGCGGAAGCCGACGAGCGCGACGTCACCCGAGATCGCGTCGGAGCTGAACTGGAAGAGGTCGTTTGTCATCGTTTCAATACTTGTGGACGAATTGGTGGCAATCGTTCTCCACAGGCTGACCGGTGAACTTCATGCCCCAGCCGGCGATGTTGGCCCCGTATGCCGCGATCGTGAGCGCGGTCCCCTCCACTTTGAGGGTGTTGCCCGCGATTCCGACGCCGCCGACCTCCGCCTTGACCCCGTAGAGGCCGAGCGCGAAGGTGGTGTTCGTCGTGGGGCCGCCCCAAGAGGCCGTCGTCGTCGCCGCGATGAACGACGGGCTCGTGATCACGTTCCAGCTCGATGTGAAGATGTCGCAAGCTCCTTTGACGTCGATGTTGAGGCTCGCCAAGATCGCGACCGTGGGTCCTTGCACGAGCGTCACCGCTCCGGAGACGTGCTGCGAGTACGCGCCGCTGACCACCGTCATCAGCGGGCCGATGTATGCCTGCTTGGTCGCGCCGCCGACCGACGTGCCGTGCGTGCCGCCGTAGAGCTCGACGGTGGGGCCCGTCACCCCCGTCGTCTGTCCACCCATGAAGGTCTCGTCGCGCAGGCCTCCCGAGACGAGGCTCATGTGGGGCGCGTCGTACGTCTCGGTCACCGTGCCGCCCACCTCGGTCGTTTGCTTCGCCTTGTAGGTCTCGACGACCATCCCTCCGGTGGTGCTCGTCTGCGGACCGGTGACGGTCGACGTCTGACCCGAGTTGTAAGTCTCGGTCACGTCGCCGGTCACCGTCTCCGTCAGCTTCGCGTCGACCTGGATATCGAGGTTCGTGCCGATGTCGAACAGGCAGTTGCCGGACGACACCTCGCACACGTTGTGGCTGCCGCCGCCCGCGTGCGCGCCCGCGTGCAGGTACGTCGACTGCGTGGGCGTCGAGATGTGCGAGTACTGCGAGCCGTCTTGATCCTCGATCTCGATGCGCGTGTTGCCGCCCGTCTGCACGACGTTCTTCGTATTGTTCGCGCTCGTGACGGGGTTCGGCGTCTCGGCGTTGTGCACGGCGCCGGCGATGATGGGCCGATCGGGATCGCCGCCGACGAACGCGACGAACACCTCGGTCCCGCTCCGCAGCGGGAAGTGGAAGCCCTCCGGGTTGCCGGCGTGCGGCTGCACCATGCGGAGCCACGTCGTCCCCTTGCCGCCGGAGAGATCGCTCTCGTCGAAGTGGAACTTCACCTTGTAGCGGCCCTGGTCGTCGAGCTGCGCGTAGTCGCTCGTGGCCGGCCCGTCGACGACGGCCGCCTCGAAGCCCGAGATGCGCGGACGCGGCGTGGCGCGCGGCGGACGAAAGGGCACGCTCGCCGGGATCGCGGTCACGCTCGCGCCGTAGCTCTCACGCCGGGTGAGGCCCGTGATCGCCGCGAGCTCGGGCGCGTGCGCGCGCAGGTTGCACACGTGCTCGATCGACGTGACCAGGTACTTCTGGTTCACGGCGTCGCGCGGGTGCTCACTCAGCTCGAAGGCGTAGCCTGGACGCAGGTGGAACACGGCGCCCTCGCCGCGGTAGACGCTCGCGCCAGCGAAGAGCTCGGCCGCGCGGAGCTTGGCGACGCGCGACGCCTCCGATGGCGTGAACGTGCGATTGCCATGCTCGATAACGACGCTCGCGCTCGTCGGCACGACGTTCGACGACGACGACACGTCGAGGTCCGGCTTCATGTAGTCGTTGTCGACGAGCTTCACGCTCGCGGGGCGGGCGACGGCGGTCGCCGTGAACCGATGGAAGGACTCACCGCGGCTCGCGTCCTCGCCGCTCGTCGGGCGATAGCGGACCGGGGTGGGGTCCAGCGGCTCGTGCGCCGAGGGATCGTCGGTGAACACGCACTTCTCTTCGGAGTCGCCGTGCTCGAACCAATAGGCGATGCCCTCGCGCTCGAGCCAGCGCGAGATGAACGCGAGGTCGCTCTCTTTGTACTGGCAAACATGCTCCTCGGGCGCATAGCTCCCCTGCACGCGAAAGTCGGACGAGCTCGTCAGTCCGGCGCGACCCAGGACGTCCTTCACGACGTCGACCGCGCTCTTGTCGGTGTACATCCGGCTGTGGCGCGAACGCGTCAGCGCGGCGAGCGCCGGCTCGAAGGTGAAACGATAGAGGTCCGTCGGCTCGCGCGAGAGCAGGATGGCGACCTCGCACACCACGCCCTGGAAATCGAACGGCGTCGGCCTGCCGTCGTCCGCGAGCGAGAGGGTGACGCGCGTCCCGATCGCGCTCGTCGCCGCGAAGCCGGCCGTGCGCGGGATCTCGACGAAGACGTCGAACCGATAGCACGTCGACATCGCCTCGCGGCCGCGGAAGCCGACCAGCGCCGTCCCGTCGGGCACGGCAGATCCGGTGAAGGAGAAGAGGTCATCCATGGTTCACGACCGGTTCAGGAGCGCGCAGATCTGCACGTAAATAGCGCCGAGCTCGGCGGTGAAGGCGCACTTGACGACCTTCGGGCCCTCCATCGTGAACGCAAAAGCATCGAGCTCGTCGCGCAGGCCAGCGGCGCCGGCCACGATCTGGGGCACGATCTGGATCTGCACGCTCGTGAACGTACGCGACGTGCCCTGGATCGCGAGCTTGGTCGCCCACGCGAAGGTTGCCTTGTCGAAGACCCAGAGCACCTTGGGCGTGTGCACGGTCCAGTTCGGGCAGTTCATCGTCGTGCCGCCCGGGATGATCCAGGTGTGCGATGGCGCGACCCACGTCGTCGCGGCATATTTGACGTCGACCGAGCCGCCAAAGACCTGCACGACCGGCCCGGCGACGAACGTCGACACGGCGCCCGTGAGCTTCTGCGTGGTGGCGCCGGCGACCTTCGTGTGAGGCCCCGTGTACTTCTCCTTCGTGTCGCCGCCGCTGACCGTCGTCGACTGGCCCGTGTTGTACATTTCGAGGCGGGCGCCGCCGACCGCCGTGCTCTGTGCGCCGCCATACGTCTCCTCGCGAGCGCCGGAGACGTGGGTCATTTGAAGCGATCCGTACGTCTCCTTGACTGCCTGGGTGACGTGCGTCGTCTGCTTCTGCGAGACGCTCGACGTCTGGTTCGCGCTGTAGGTCTCGCTCACGGCGTCCTTCACCGTCTCGGTGAGGTTGCCGCCGACCAGGATGTCCTGATTGGTGCCGAAATCGAACAGGCAGTCACCCG
>DASYCF010000579.1:0-7350 GCA_036500365.1 Byssovorax sp. | reverse complement strand
CCCACGGCGCAGGCCGATTTCCTCGAGAACGAGCGCTTCTTCCTCATCAAGGCGATCGAGCCGTACATCTTCGAAGGGCGCGTGCGCGTCTTCTCGATCGACTCGATCAACCGCTTCGCGTGGATGAACAAGAACGTCTCCGTGCGAGAGGCGGCGCGGCGGCACGATCTCTACGCGCACTACATCGAGGAGGAGGTCGTCCCGCACATCCGCCGGGTCACCGACGATCCGCACGCGCGGATCGCCATCAGCGGCGCGAGCTTCGGCGCGTTCCACGCGGCGAACCAGTTCCTGCGGCGGCCCGATCTCTTCGACACGCTCATCGCGATGAGCGGGTTCTACGACCTCGCGCCGGACTATCTCGACGGGTACATGGACGACAACGTCTACTTCAACAACCCCGGCTCGTACCTGCCTCGCATGCACGACGGCGCCACGCTCGACACGCTGCGCCACCACTGCGAGATCCACATCGTCACGGGCCAGGGCGCGTACGAGGCGCCCCAGTGCTCGCAGCGGCTCTCGCAGCAGCTCTGGGACAAGGGCGTGTGGAACAACCTCGACCTCTGGGGCCACGACGTGAACCACGACTGGCCCTGGTGGCGACGTATGCTCGACCATTACATCGGAGACCGCTTGAACTGGTGACGAGCGGGCGCTCGTCGGACGCGATACGCGTCGGTGGTGCGCTCCTTGTCGGCGCGAGGCCCGCGATCTTCGGCTCCGGAGAGCGCTCGAGCCGCCGCGCGTCGTCCACCGCACTTGATTGTCGAACCTGCGCGTCCGGGGCCGTTACACTCGGCGCGCATGCAGTGCTTCGTGTTCGCCGCGACAGACGAGCGGGCGGGTCGGCTCGCGGGCATGCTGCTCGCTCAGGGCTTCGAGCCTCGCGTGGCGACCGCGCCGTCGTCGGCCGCGGCGGAGCTCGCGCGGAGCGCGATCGCGGAGCCCGCGCTCGCGCCGACCCTCGTCTTCGTCGACCTCGATCTTGGCATCGAGGGGCTCCGCGCGCTGCTCGCTCCGCTCTTCGCGGTCCCGCCTCCGCTCCGCGCGTTCGTCGCGCTCGTCGGGGTGCCGGCGTCGGACGCGGAGGTGGACGCGCTCCTCGCGGCGGGCGTCTCGGTGTGTTGTGGCGACGCCGCGCCGAGCTTCGCCGTGCGCGCGCGCTTCCTCCGTCACGCCGTGAACGCGCGCTTCGAGAACTTCGCGCAGGCGCGCGAGCGCGAGGCCCACTACCGCACCATCGTGAAGGCGCTCGACGAAGGGCTCGTCGTCCAGAACGCCGCGGGGGAGGTCGTGACGACGAACCCGAGCGCCGCCGAGATCCTCGGCGTCGACGAGGCGAGCGTGCGGGAGAAGACGTGGCGCTCGTGGCGCATCACGAGCGCGGACGGCGCGCGCGTGCCGCCCGAGGATCTGCCGTCGGTGCGCGCGATGCGAACGGGCGAGCCCGTGCACGGCTGCCTGCTGCGCCTCGAGCGGCCCGATGGAACCTTCGTGTGGCTGTGCGCGAACTCGCACCTCGTCCGCGCCTCGCCCGCCGCCGCGCCGACGGCCGTCGTGACCACGTTCAGCGACGCGACCGCCGCGCAGCGCGCCGACGACGACCACCTCGCGCTGCTCGGCCGCGCGCCCGACGCCGTGCTCATCCACCGCGGCGGGAGGACGGTCTGGGCCAACGCGCGTTGCGTCGAGCTCCTCGGGTACGACGACGCGTCCGAGCTCGTGGGCGTGTCGATCCTCGACATCACGAGCGCCGGGTACCGGGCCGTCACGGAGCAGCGCATGAGCGCGCGCGCCGCCGGCGCCGACGTCCCGCCCATGGAGCTCACCGTGAAGCGGCGCGACGGCGTCGAGGTGCACGCGGCCGTGATGGGCGTGCCGATCCTCTTCCGCGGCGCGCCGGCGATCCTCGTCTTCGGCCGCGACCTCACGCGGCAGCGCAAGCTCGAGCTCCAGCTCATGAGCGCCGATCGGCTCGCCGCGCTCGGCCGCCTCGCCGCGGGCGTCGGGCACGAGGTGAACAACCCGCTCGCCTACGTGATCGCAAACCTGCGCTCGGCGGCCGACGCGCTCGCGGGTCGGTCGGGCGACGACGCGCACGCGGCCGAGCTCGTCGATGGCGCGCTCGAGGGCGCCGAGCGCATCCGCCGCATCGTCGGCGATCTGAAGGTCTTCGCCGCTCCGGGCAGCGAGGATCTCGCCCCGCTCGACGTGCACCGCGTCATCGACTCGTGCGCGCGCATGGCCGCGAACGAGATCCGGCACCGCGCCTCGCTCGTGCGCGATTTCGGCGCGGTGCCGCCCGTGTTCGCGACCGAGGCGCGCCTCGCGCAGGTGCTCCTGAACCTGCTCATCAACGCCGCGCAGGCCACGCCCGAGGGCAACGCGTCGGCGCACACCATCACGATCGCGACGCGCCTCGAGGCGGACGGTCGCGTCGCCGTCCGCGTGACCGACACCGGCGTCGGGATCTCGGCGGAGGATCTGCCGCGCGTGCGCACCCCGTTCTTCACCACGAAGCGGAGCGGCGGCGGCATGGGGCTCGGCCTCTCGATCTCGCAGATGCTCGTCGCGGCGCAGGGCGGCGAGCTCGACCTCGCGAGCGAGATCGGCAAGGGCACGACGGTGACGGTCCGCCTCGCGCCCGCGGAGCGCCTCGCCCCAGCCGTCGTCGATCGGCGAGCGCGACACGTCGAGCGCAAGCTCAAGATCCTCGTGGTCGACGACGAGGCTCCGCTCGCGCGGATCATCGGCCTCGAGCTCGGCGCGCACGACGTCACGCTCGCGTCGAGCGGCCGCGAGGCCATCCGCCACATCGAGGCGGGCCGCGCGTTCGACGCGATCGTGTGCGATCTCATCATGCCCGACCTCGGCGGCGTCGACGTCTACGAGCGAGCGCGGGCGCTCGCGCCGGGCCTCGAGCGGCGCATCGTGTTCATGACCGGCGGCGCGTTCACCTCGCGCACGGCGGGCTTCGTCGCCGACAGCGGCAACGCGTGCCTCGAGAAGCCGTTCGCCATGCTCGAGCTCGTCTCGGCGATCCGCCGCGCCGTGGACGCGTGAGCGCCGGCGCTACTTCGCGAACTTGCCCGTGTAGAGCGCGGTCCGCAGCCCGAACAAGAGCGCGGGCGCGCGCACGCTGTCGGCCCAGAAGTACTGCGCCTCGACGTACGGGCCCGCGCCGATGCGCCAGAAGCGCAGGCGCTCCCAGAACACGCCGACGCCGACGAACGCCGCCGCCCCGCCGTCGATCAGCGGCACCTGCTGGCCCGCCGTCGTGAGCTTCGCCGGGCCCGTGCCCGCGTTCACGTACGCGCCGACGTCGCGCAGCGTGCCACCGAGGCCGTAGGCGGGGAACACCTCGACGTGGAACTCGAGCGCGAACATCGTCGCGGCCTCGCCCGCCGGCAGGCCGAGCGGCGCGTCGCGGCCGACTCCGATCGCGAACGTGAGCCAGTCGGAGAGCGCGCCGCCGACCCACGCGGCGCCGCCGAACGCGGCCTTCGGGCCCGTGATGGTGTAGGCGCTCTGGAAGCCGATCTTCTGCGGGTCGTTCGGGAAGCCGGCGACGCTCGCGACGCCGAAGCCCGCCGAGAGGCCGATGACGACGCCGCTGCGACGCTCGGCCGAGACGAGCTCCCACGGCGCGAGCGGCGCGAAGTCGGCGCGCGCGGGCGGCGCGGCGAGGGCGACGGCGGCGCACCCGGCGGCGCCGGCGAGGGCGGCGGAGCGCGTCCTCTGCGACACGCGCGCACGCTACCACGTGGATGCGGTGCGGCGCCGCCGGCGATGGTATGAACGCGCGCGTGACCGCCCCGCCGCCCAAGGAAGACGAGTCGCAGGGCAAGCGCGCCGTGCTGATGATCTTCGGCGGCATCGTCGTCGCGATCGGCCTGTTCTTCGGCGCCGCGGCCAAGCTCAAGCAAGAGGCGCAGGCGGGCGACGAGGTGCGCGCCGCGCTCAGCGCAGCGGCGGCCGTGACGGCGCGCGCGTCGGCCGCTGCGTCCGCGTCGGCCTCCGCCGCTGCGTCCGCGTCGGCCTCGGCTGCGCCCGCCGCGTCGAGCGCTGCGCCTGCTGCCTCGAGCGCTGCGCCTCCCGCTCCGTGAGCGCGCCCGCGCTCCGCGTCCCGTTGCCGACGCGCCGCGCGACCATCCACCTGGCGCGCGCGCTCGCCCCGCTGCTCGAGCCCGGCGACCTCGTCGTGCTCGGCGGCGGGCTCGGCGCCGGGAAGACGTTCTTCACGCGCGCCCTCGCTCGAGCCCTCGGCGTCCCGCGCGGCGTGTCCGTCGCGAGCCCCACCTTCGCCCTCGTCCATGAAATCGACGCGCGTCTGGCCCTCGTCCACGTCGACGCATATCGCCTCGGCGGCGCCCCGGAGCTCCACGATTTGGGTCTCGGGGAGCGCCGCAGCCAGGGCGCCGTGCTCGTCGTCGAGTGGGGCCTGCCGTACGTCGGTGCGCTCGGCGGAGACGCGCTTTGTCTGTCGATTTCCACGGATCCCGAGCGCGTCGCGGACGTCGAGGCGACCGGCCCGCGGAGCCTCGCGCTTCTCCAGGCCCTCGGCGTGGGCTAAGACTGACGCTCCGTGGCCGACGCCGACGCAGCACCCGAGCCCCGCCTCCTCTCGGGGATCCTCGAGCCAGCGCTGTACTGGCTCGACAACATCGGCAACATCGTCACGCTCACGTTCCGCACCCTCGCGTGGACGCTGCGGCCGCCGTTCCGCGTCGGCCAGGTGCTCGCCGCGGCGGATTTCATCGGCGTGCAGTCGATCTTCATCGTCGGCCTGACCGGCACGTTCAGCGGCATGGTCACCGCGCTCCAGACCACGTTCGCCTTGCGCGCGTTCAGCGCAGAGGGCCGGGTCGGCGGCATCGTCGCCGTCGCCCTCGCGCGCGAGGTCGCGCCCGTGTTCAGCGCCATCATGGTCACCGCGCGCGCGGGCAGCGCGATGGCCGCCGAGCTCGGCAACATGCGCGTCACCGAGCAGATCGACGCCATCGCGACCATGGGCGTGAGCCCGATCCAGTACCTGCTCTCGCCGCGGCTCTGCGCGTCCGTGATCATGGTCCCCGCGCTGTGCATCCTCTACACGGGCGTCGGCATGATCGGCGCGTACCTCGTCGCCGTGGTCATCCTCGGCGGCGACCCGGGCATCTTCCTCCAGAGCGTGCGCGACACGGCGGCGCCGAAGGACATCTTCATGGGCCTCGTGAAGGCCGGCGTCTTCGGCTTCATCGTCTCGGCGATCTCGTGCCGCCACGGCTTCTTCGCCGCAGGCGGCGCGCGCGGCGTCGGCGTCGCCACGACGCGCGCCGTCGTCGAGAGCTGCGTCGCCGTGCTCGTCACGAACTACCTGCTCACGCAGGTGCTGCTCGAGACGCGCATCCTCGAGTAAAGCCCCGCGGCCTCGTCTGCTACAGTCCGCGCGCTTTGGCGATCGGGAACTGGGGCTACGCGGGCGCGCTCGCGGCGGCGGCGGCCGTCGCGCTCGCGGTCATGGCGAGGGGCGCGCGCCCACCGGAGGGCAGCGCCGCCGGCGCGAAGGCCGAGCACGTCACCGTGGCGGACCGCTCGCCGCCGCGCGCGGGGCACGTCGCGCGGGACCTCAAGATCACGATCCTCTCGACGATGCTCGCCGAGTCCGGCATCGGCGAGTGGGGGTTCGGCGCGCTCGTCGACGTCGACGGTCACCGCATCTTGTTCGATACCGGGCGCTTCCCGGACACGGTGAAGAAGAACGCCGCGTCCCTCGGCGTCGATCTCACGACGGTGCCCGACGTCGTGCTCAGCCACCACCACGGCGATCACACGGGCGGCTTCCTCGCGCTGCGCGACGACGTGCGCGACGAGGAGCCGAAGGCGCTCGCGCGCGCCCACGTCGGCAAGGGCTTCTTCTGGCCGCGTCGCGCCAAGCGCGGCGGCGGGAACCCGATGATCGCCGCGAGGCCCAAGTTCGAGGCGACGGGCGGCCAGTGGGTCGAGCACGACGCGCCCGTCGAGCTCTTCCCCGGCGTGTGGCTCACGGGCCCCGTCCCGCGCGCGCACGACGAGAAGAACTACGGCCGCGGCGTCGAGGTCGACAAGCCGAGCGGCTGGGCCGAGGACGACGTGCCCGAGGATCAGTCGCTGATCATCGACACGCGCCGCGGCCTCGTCGTGCTCTCGGGCTGCGGCCACGCCGGCGTCGTCAACACGCTCGAGTACGCGCAGAAGGTCGTCCGCGACGCGCACGTGCACGCGGTGATCGGCGGCTTCCACCTCTACCAGCTCGACGACGAGCGGCTCGCCTGGACCGCGACCGAGCTCCGCGCGATGGGCGTCGAGGACTTCCTCGGCGCGCACTGCACCGGCCTCGAGGCGACGTACCGCATGCGCGATCTCCTCGGCCTCGCGCGCGATCACTGCGAGGTCGGCGCCGTCGGTGCGTCGTTCTCGAGCGACACGGGCATCGACCCGCTGACGCTCGCGAAGTAGCGGGTCGAGGCTGCCTGCCTATCCCGGGGCGAGGACGACGCGGAAGGTCGCGCCGCCGGTCTCGTCGCCGCTCTCGACGTCGATCGTACCGCCGTGGGCCTCGACCGCGATGCGGCAGAACGCGAGGCCGAGGCCGCGGCTCGTGCGCGCGTGGAGCGCCGCGTCGAGCCGCGCGTATTTCTCGAAGATGCGATCGCGACGCGATTCGGGGATGCCGGGGCCGTCGTCGCGCACGGTGATCTCGACGCTGTGCCCCGTGTCACGCGCGCCGAGCAGCACGGTGCCCCCCGCGGGCGAGAACTTCAGCGCGTTGTCGACGAGGTTGTCGAGCACGCGGCGCAGCACGTCGGCGTCGCCGCGGATCCGCGGCGCGCCCTCGACCGCGTAGCGGATCGCGTGGCCGGACTGCGCCGATCGCCAGCGCATCGCGGCGCAGACGCGGGCGATGAGCTTGCGCACGTCGACGTACGTGTGCGTGAGCGTGAGGCCGAGCTCCTCGGCGCGGCTCACGTCGAGCAGGTTGAGCACCATGCGCTGGAGGTCGCCCGCGCTCGACAGCGCGTCGTCGAGGGCCTCGCGCGCCTCGCCCACCTCCGTGCCCTCGCGCGCGAACCGGGCCGACGCGAGGATGCTCGCGAGCGGGCTCTTGAGGTCGTGCACGATCAGCTCGACGAGCTCCGCCTTCTGCCGCTCCAGATCCTGGAGCTGCCGATGCTGCGTGACCATGACGTCGTAGTTCACGTGGAGCTGCCGGTTCAGATCCGAGATGCGCAAGAGCGAGCGGACGCGCATCACGAGCTCGAGCCCATGAATCGGCTTCTTCAAGAAGTCGTCCGCGCGGAGGTCCACCGCGGCGCGGTACGCCTCTTC
>DASYCF010000578.1:0-2992 GCA_036500365.1 Byssovorax sp. | reverse complement strand
CGCGCGTGCAGGCCGCGCTGGTTCACGATTTCGAATGTACCGACCGCGGACTCGTCGCTCACGACGATCCCCCCTCGACGCCGCCGGTCTCCTCGACGAGGGCCGCGCCGGTCGACATCGTATCGCCGCGGGCGACGTCGCGGTGCAAAACCGAGACTGGCAGCGGCCCTGCGTCGCGGAGGCGCGCGGCGAGCTCCGTCGCGACCACGACGGATCGATGGCGCCCGCCCGTGCAGCCGATCGCGATCGTCAGGTAGCTCTTCCCCTCGCGCTCGTAGAGCGGCATCGAGTAGGCGAGGAGGTCCTCGGCGCGGCGCAGGAACTCGGTCGCCTCCGGGAGGGCGAGCACGAACGCGCGCACCCGCTCGTCGGTTCCGGGCAGGTGCTTGAGCGCCGGGACGAAGTACGGGTTCTCGAGGTGACGTACGTCGAGCACGACGTCGGCGTCGACCGGCAGGCCGTATTTGAAGCCGAACGAGACCATGCGCGTGAGCATGCGCGGCGCGACGCCCGTGCCGGGGCCGAGGTGGTCGATCACGCGCCGGCGGAGGTCGTGCACGCTGAGCGTCGTCGTGTCGATGACGATCGATGCGCTCGCGCGGAGCGGCGCGAGGCGCAGGCGCTCGAGCTGCGCGCCGTCGAGCACGGCGACGGCGCCGAGGCGCGCGTCGCCCGACGCGATGGCTGGCGGGCGCGCGCTGAGCGGGTGCGGCCTGCGCGTCTCGCTGAAGCGGCGGATGACGGTCTCGTCCGACGCGTCGAGGAACAGCACGAGCACGTCGCGCCCCGCGCCGACGGCCTTCACCGCGTCGATCGCGCCCTCGAGGAACGCGCCGACGCGAACGTCGACGCCGATCGCGATGCGCCGCATGCCGCCGCGCTCGCACACCTCGACCGTGCCCACGAGCACCGGCGGCGGGAGGTTGTCGACGCAGAAGTAGCCGAGGTCCTCGAGCGCATGCAGCGCCGTCGATTTGCCGGCGCCGGAGAGGCCCGTCACGACGATCACGCGGCTCTTCGCGTCGTCCGTCACGAGCCGCTCTTCGGCTTGTGGGGCATCACCGGGATGGGGATGCGCGCCGACGACTCCGGCGCCCGCATGGCGCGCATCGGCATGGGCGAAGGCCGCTCCTTGTGGGCGGGTCGCGGGCGCACGGGAGGCGGCGCGTTCGACTCGGTCGCCCCGCCGCCCTGGCTCATGAGCGCGCCCTCGAGGTTGCCGAAGAACTCGCGCGCGGCGTGGTGGCCGGCGTTCTTCAAGAGCTCGTTGCGCGCGGCGACCTCGAGGATGCTCGCCATGTCGCGCCCGGGCCGCACGGGGATGACGAGCTCGCGGATCTTCACGCCGAGGATCGTGTGGTGCTTTTCGTCGAGGCCGAGGCGATCGTACTCCGTGTCCTTCGACCACTCGACGAGGCGCACGACGACGTCGATGCGCTTGCGCTCGCGGATCGCGGTGACGCCGAAGAGGTCCTTCACGTTCAAGATGCCGAGCCCGCGCACCTCGAGGTGGTAGCGGAGCAGATCCGCCGCGGCGCCGAACACCATGCCCGGAGGCCGGTAGTCGCACTCGACCACGTCGTCGGCGACGAGGCGGTGGCCGCGCATCACGAGGTCGAGCGCGCTCTCGCTCTTGCCGATGGCGCTCGAGCCGATGAGCAAGAGGCCGACGCCGAACACGTCGACGAGCACGCC
The DNA here is from genome assembly GCA_036500365.1 of Byssovorax sp. Lineage (GTDB taxonomy): Bacteria > Myxococcota_A > Polyangia > Polyangiales > Polyangiaceae > DASYCF01. The sequence continues at coordinate 1,297 of DASYCF010000578.1, read as the reverse complement.
GTGGAGCCGCACGCGCGGCGCGAGCCGATCGTCGAGCAGCGCGTGGATCGCGTTGATCGTGACACTCGATCGCTCGGGCGAGAGCATGAGCGGCGTGCCGCTCTCCTCCGCGCACTCGATGAGCTCGGGCACGGGGAGCACGCCGACCGCCGACGTGTCGTCGAGCTGACTCGAGGACTGCGTGAGGATGACGCACGACAGGTTCAGGCGAAAGAACCCGCGTAGCGCGCGGCGCCGCTCCTCGACGGCGAGCCGCTGCAAGAACGAGAGCTCGGTCTGCCCGAGGATCTGCACGCGCGTCGGCACGATGCCGTGGAAGTGGCCGACGAGCGCGAGCCCGCTCTTCTGGATGCGCGCGTGGCGGACGAGGCGATCGGTCCCCTGCGCGCCGGCGAGCATGGTCAGCGCGAGCCCGAGCGCGGCGTCGTCGAGGATCGCGCGCACGGCGACCGACGGAGACGGCCGGTGTTCGGGCACGCCGCTCACGCCGCGGTCCCGCGGCCCTCCTCGGCCGCGATGAGATCGAACGCCGCGGCGCCGCTCGCCGACGCGAGCAGCCGGTCGCGAAAGCCGTCGTCCCGCAAGAGCCGTGACACGCGCGCGAGCGTCTTCAGGTGCTCGCCCGTCGCGCGCTTCGGTCCGATGACGGCGAAGAGGATCGAGACGGGCGCGCCGTCGATCGCTTCGAATTCGATGGGCTTCGGACACAGCAGCACGGCGCCGACGAGCCGATCGAGCCGATCGACGGCGCCGTGCGGGATGGCGACGCCGCCGCCGACGCCCGTCGACTGGAGCTTCTCCCGCTCGACGAGGACGCGCTCGATCTCCGTCGCGTCGACGACGCCCTGGCCCGCGGCGAGGAGCGACGCGAGCCGCGTCAGCGCGTCTGCCTTCGTGCGGACGGTGCCCTCGTCGTCGCGCGCGACGAAGACCTGGCGTGGGGTAAGGATCTCGCTGACACCCATGTTCGCTCCGCGGCGTCTCGCCGTCTCCCGGGTCGACCGCGCGCGGGCGCCCGTCTCCGATCGTACGACCTGGTCGCTGCGGCGCGCAGGCCGCGCCAGCGCGCAAGCACGCCGGCAGCCGGCCAAGGCTAAGTGGCCCCAGGCGAATCCGCAATCAGGCCGCGCCCGCCCGCGACCATCGGGACCGCTCCGCGTGCCTCCTCCGCGCCCTTTCGGGAACCACCCCTCCTTGAGGCGGAGGCGCATGGATTGCGGCGTCAGGCCGTCTTCGAACCACCCCTCATGGAGGCGGAGTGACGCCGTCTTGGAACCACCCCTCATTGAGGCGGAGT
>DASYCF010000577.1:0-2626 GCA_036500365.1 Byssovorax sp. | reverse complement strand
CCGCGCCCGACCCGCGCAGCCACGCCTCGATGTACTGAATGCCGACGCGTATGTTGACGCGCACTCCCTCCTCCGTGCGCGTCCCCGCGGGCACCGTCAGCAAGTCGGCAGCGGTGACGTGCACGTCCTCGCGCAGCTTGCCGAGCTGGTTGTCGCCCGACATTTGCGACGCGAAGGCCTCGCGCGCGACAGCCACGAGCGCCGGGTGCGCGACCCACGTACCGTCGTGCCCGTCGCTGGCCTCGCGCAGCTTGTCCGCGCGCACGCGCTCCACCGCGGCGGCGTTCGCGGCCGCATCGCCCTTCACCGGGATCTGCGCGGCCATCCCGCCCATCGCGAACGCGCCGCGCCGGTGACACGTCTTCACGAGGAGCTGCGTGTACGAGCGCAGGAAATGCTGCTCCATCGTCACGCGCGAGCGGTCGGGCAACACGGCGGCCGGCTCGTGCGCGCGCTTCTTGATGAAGCTGAAGATGTAGTCCCACCGACCGCAGTTGAGCCCGGACGCGTGCTCCTTCAGCTCGAAGAGGATCTCGTCCATCTCGAACGCGGCGGGCAGCGTCTCGATCAGCACGGTCGCGCGCACCGTCCCGCGCGGCACGCCGAGCGCCGCCTGCGCCGCGACGAACACGTCGTTCCAGAGGCGCGCCTCGCGGTGTCCCTCGAGCTTCGGCAGGTAGTAGTACGGGCCCGTGCCGCGCTCGATCGACGGCTTCGCGCAGTGGAAGAAGTGCAGGCCGAAGTCGAAGAGCGACCCGGGCACCGGGCGCCCGTCGACGAGCGCGTGCTTCTCGGGGAGGTGCAGGCCCCGCGGCCGCACGACGAGCGTCGCCGTGCGCTCCGCGAGCGCGTACCGCTTGCCGGTGCGCGCGTCGTCGAACGCGATCGATCGCGTCACCGCGTCGAGCACGTTGGCCTGCCCCTCGATCAGGTTCGACCACGTGGGCGCGTTCGCGTCCTCGAAGTCGGCCATGAAGACGTTCGCGCCCGAGTTGAGCGCGTTGATGATCATCTTGCGATCGACCGGGCCCGTGATCTCGACGCGCCGATCGACGAGGTCGGCGGGCGCGCGCGCGACGGTCCACGCGGCGTCGCGCACGGACCTCGTCTCGACGAGGAAGTCGAGGCGCTCGCCCGCGACGAGCCGCGCGAGGCGCGCCTTGCGCTCCTCGAGCAAGGCCGCGATGCGCGGTCGAAACTCGGCGGTCAGCGCGGCCACGAACGCGAGCGCGGCCGGCGTCAGCACGCGGTCCTCGACCTCGCTGGGGGGCCGCTTCGTGAGCTCGATCTGGGTCTTCACCTGCATCTCAACGCTCCGCGTCGTAACGACTTGTTTTGTTGTCGCGCCGTCACATCCGCAACGGCGAATGTGAATGCGACATGTTCTGCGTGTCCGGTTTTGTGCTTTACAAGCTGTAAACCTGTCAACGTTGTAAATATCGCCGCGCCGCGGCATGCTGACGCGCATGGGTGACGCCCCCGCGCTCGGCGCGAAGCTCAAGGCGCTGCGACGCCGCGAGAACCTCACGCAGATCGACATGGCGACGCGGCTCGGCATCTCGGCGAGCTACCTCAACCTCATCGAGAACAACCGGCGGCCGCTCACGGCGACGCTGCTGATCAAGCTCGCGCAGACGTTCCAGATCGACCTCGCGAGCTTCGCCGTCGGCGACGACGCGCGCCTCGCCGCCGACCTGCTCGAAGCGTTCGGCGACGTGATGTTCGAGGCGCACGGCCTCACGAACGCCGACGTGCGCGAGCTCGCCGTCGGCTCGCCGAACGTCGCGAACGCGATCCTCACGCTGTATCGCGCGTACGTGGGCGCGCGCGACTCGGCGGCGTCGCTCGGCGAGCAGCTCTCGTCGGGCGTCGGGCTCACCGGCGTCGACGCGTCGCGCCTCCCGAGCGAAGAGGTGAGCGACCTCCTGCAGCGGCACAAAAACCACTTCCCCGAGCTCGAGGCCGCGGCGGAGCAGCTCTGGCGCGCCGCCGAGCTCGACGCCGAGGACGTCTACCGCGGGCTCACGCGCTACCTCGCGGCCGCGTTCAAGACGCAGGTGCGCGTCGTGCGCGTGGGCGACGAGCGCAAGGCGATGCGCCGCTACGACGTGAAGAACCACGTCATCAGCCTGTCGGAGGTGCTCCCGCCGCGGAGTCGTCGCTTCCAGCTCGCGCACCAGGTGGGCCTCATCACGCAGGCGAGCCTCTTCGAGCGCATCCTCTCGAGCGAGGGCATGCGCACGCCGGAGTCGCACGCGCTCGCCCGCGTCGCGCTCGCGAACTACTTCGCGGCCGCGCTGCTCATGCCGTACGCGCCGTTCCTCGAGGCGGCGAAGGCCGAGCGCTACGACGTCGAGCTCCTCGCGCACCGCTTCGGCACGAGCTTCGAACAGGCCTGTCACCGGCTCACGTCGCTCCGGCGCCCCGGCGCCGAGGGCGTGCCGTTCCACTTCGTGCGCATCGACATCGCGGGCAACATCTCGAAGCGCTTCAGCGGCTCGGGCATCCGCTTCGCGCGCTTCTCGGGCGCCTGCCCGCGCTGGAACGTCCACGCCGCGTTCATGACGCCGGGCATGATCCGAACGCAGGTCTCGCGCTTCGCCGACGGCACGTCGTACTTCTGCAT
>DASYCF010000576.1:0-4035 GCA_036500365.1 Byssovorax sp. | reverse complement strand
CCCCGTCGGTTGTACGAACCGGAGCGCGTCGCGCGCGCCGAGGAAGACGACGTCGGAGCGCGGCTCCCGCGTGTCGGCGTCGCGGCTCACCGCGGCCCACGTGCGTCCCCCATCCAGCGAACGGTGGATCGAGCTCGCGCTCGCGCAGCATGTCCCGACGCTCCACCACCGAGAGGCGCTTTGGAACGTCACGGCGCCGTACCCCGTCACGGCGCCGAGCTCCCGCCACGTCGTGCCGTCGTCGCGGGTCTCGACGAGGCTGCTCTCGTGGCTGTTCATGCCCCCGTCGTCATAGCGCCGCACGAGGAGCGATCCCGCGGGGCCGCGCTGGAGCGTCGCGCCGCGGCTGCTCGTGAGGAGCGGCACGCTGCGCTCCACGAAGGCGCCGCCGCCGTCGCGCGAGGCGAACAGCGACATCGACCGAACGACCTCCTCGTCGGGCTCACGCAGCAACGCGACGACGGCGCCGTGGGCGACGATCGACGAGATGCGCCACGACGGCTCCCCTTCCGCGCTCGGCGCAAACGGCGTGCGATCGACGAAGGTCTCGCCGCCGTCGAACGTCTCGAGCGCGCGGCCGCCGATCGCGATCCAGAACCGCGCGTCGTCGGCGACCGCGAGATCTTCCACGCGGGGTGCGTCCATCGGCGCGGCTGGCCGCGGATCGACGTGAACCGACGTGACCGCCGGGCGCGCCGGCGACGCACACGCCGCCGCGAGCAGCCCGACCGCGGCGAGGACGCGGCGCACCGACGCGAAACGCGCCGCGCCCGTGGCCGATTCCCGGCGGAGCGCGTCGGGCGAGACGTGCGCGTCGCGCGCGGGCGAGCTCGCGCTCCTTTCATCGTTGTCATGTTCGCGCAACGTCGTCGCAACGCGGGGGCACCCACGCTGTCGTCACTCGATACCCGAGGCCACACGGAGTGGGCACCATGGTCACGTCAGCGCCGAATACGATCGACAAGAACGGAGCGCTCCCCACCGGACGTCCCATCATCGCGCGCGAGATCCGCGATCTCGAGCGCCGCATCGAGGAGGCGGCGTCGTGGGTCGCGCCTCTGCACCGCGAGGTCGGAAAGGTCATCGTCGGCCAAAGGCTGCTGGTCGACCGCCTCTTGCTCGGGCTCCTCACGAGCGGGCACATCCTGCTCGAGGGCGTCCCCGGGCTCGCCAAGACGCTCGCGCTGAAGACCCTCGCTGGAGCCCTCCGCGGCGCCGCGTTCGGGCGCATCCAGTTCACGCCCGACATGCTCCCGTCGGACATCACGGGGACCACCATCTACCACGGTCCGACGTCGTCCTTTCAGGTCAAGCACGGGCCGATCTTCCACAACCTGATCCTCGCGGACGAGATCAACCGCGCTCCCGCGAAGGTGCAGAGCGCGCTGCTCGAGGCGATGCAGGAGCGGCAGGTCACGCTCGGCGATCAGACCTTCGCGCTGCCCGATCCGTTCCTCGTGCTCGCGACGCAAAACCCGCTCGAGCAAGAGGGGACCTATCCGCTCCCCGAGGCGCAGGTCGATCGCTTCATGATGAAGGTGATCGTCCGCTACCCGAGCCTGTCGGAGGAGCGCGCGATCCTCGACGCCATGGCCGTGAGCCGCCCCCGCCTCGACGTCGAGCCCGTGGTGAGCCTCGACGCGATCGTGCGCGCGCGGGGCGTCGTCGACGAGGTGTACGCCGACGACGCGGTGAAGGACTACGCGGTCCGCCTCGTCGCCGCGACGCGCGAGCCGGAGCGGTACGGCGTCCCCGTGGCCGGGCTCGTGCGCGCCGGCGCCTCGCCCCGCGGCACCATCGCGCTGATGCTCGCGGCGCGCGGCGCGGCGTTCCTGCAAGGCCGGGGCTACGTCGTGCCCGAGGACGTCAAGGCGCTCGCTCCAGACGTCCTGCGCCACCGCATCACGCCGAGCTTCGACGCCGAGGCGCAGGGCATCGACGGCGAGGAGATCGTGCGTCGCGTCCTCGACAAGGTGGTGTCGCCGTGAGCGCCGCCGCGGCGCACGGCTCGGTCGGCGATCGGATCACCGCGAACGTCCGCCGGATCGAGATCTGCAGCCGTCACCTCGGGGCCGACGCGTTCCACGGCGGCGTCCAGTCTCGCTTCCGCGGCCGTGGCATGGATTTCGACGAGCTCCGCGAGTACGAGCCCGGCGACGACGTCCGCGCGATCGCGTGGAACGCCTCGGCGCGCACCGGCCGCACGTTCGTCAAGCGCTACCGCGAGGAGCGGCAGCTCACCGTCCTCTTCGTCGTCGACATGAGCGCGTCGAGCGCGCTCGGCGCCGGCGTCGCGACGAAGCGTGAGCAGGCGATCGAGATCGCGGGCGTCCTCGCCCTGGCCGCGCTCCGCAGCGATCACCGCGTGGGCCTCGTCATCTTCAGCGACGGCGTCGAGAAATTCGTCCCGCCGGCGCGCGGTCGCGCCCATGTCCGGCGCCTCGTGCGCGAGCTCGTCGCGTTCGAGCCCACGGGACGCGGCACGAACCTCCGCGAGGCGCTGGACGCGATCCGAAGGCGTCAACGCCGCCGCGCCGTCGTGGTCGTCCTCTCCGACTTCTTGCTGCCGGAGCGGTCCAAGGACGCGGCCCAGCGTGAGCTCGCGACGCTCGCGCGCAGGCACGACGTCGTCTGCATCCGAACCGGCGACCCACACGACCGCGAGCTGCCGTCGGTCGGCCTCGTGACGTTCGAGGACGTGGAGTCGGGCGAGATCGTGGAGGTCGACACCGGCGACCCCAGGCAGCGCGCTGCGCTCGCCCGGGCCGTGCGCGAGACCGACGAGCGGCTCCGCTCCTTCATCCGCCGCGCGCGCGTCGACCTGCTCGAGGTCGACACGTGGAAGCCCTACCTCGGCCCGCTGATCGGGTTCTTCAAGGCGCGCGGGGTCAGGTCATGAGCACCGCGCACCGACGGCGGCGGACGGCGGCGGCGCTCGGCGGCCTCGCCGCGACGCTCGCGTCAGCGGTCGCGCTCGCTGCGCCGCTGGCGCCGGCGACGGACGACATCCGCGACATCCGTGGTCCGATCGCGATCGCGCCTTGGTGGCGCTGGCCGCTCGTGATCGGCGTCGCGGCGCTCGCCGCGCTCGCGGTGGTGCTCGTCGTGCGCGCCGTGCGCGCGAGGCGCGCGCGCGATCTCAGCCCCGTCGAGAGGGCGCGACGCGCGCTCGACGAGGCGAGGGCGCACGCGCGCGCAGGGCGCGTCCACGCGTGGGCGGACATCGTCGCGGAGACCGTGCGCGGCGCGCTCTCGGCGAGGCTCGGCCTCGACCTCCTCCCGCAGACCCTGCGTGAGCTCGCCGACGGCGCGTGGACCAAGCCGCCGCTCGACGCCGAGCTCGAGTCGGATCGGATCCTCGCGCTCCTCGAGGCGTGCGATCTCGCGCGCTTCGCGCGGGCGAGCCTCGACGCCGACGCGCTCGAGCGCGCCACGGCCGGCGCGCGCGACGTCGTCGAGCGGCTGTACGCGCCGCCCGAGCGTCCCTCGGCGGGCGCGGCTCTCCCTCAGCGACCCACGGTGACGACGTGATGAACAAGCTCGTGTCTTACCTGCTGAGCGCGACCTCTTTCGAAGGGGTCGAGTTTCGGCATCCGAACGTCCTCTGGTTGCTCCTGCCGATCGCGCTGGTCGCGCTGTGGCTCGCGCGGCCCGGGCGCGCGAGCGCCGTGGGCTACTCGAGCGTGGAGCTCCTGCGCGCGGTCGCCGGCGAGCGCAGGACGCGCTGGGGGCGCTTCGTCCCCGCGCTCCGTTGGCTCGGCGCGGCGCTCCTCGTCGTCGCCCTCGCGCGCCCGAGCATCGAGCGACGCAACGCGGAGGTCGACGCGTCCGGGGTCGACGTCATGCTCGCCGTCGACGTCAGCGGCTCGATGCAGGCGCGCGACATGGCGGTCGCCGACTCGGCCGAGCCGATCAGCCGCCTGGACGCGGCCAAGCGAGTCGTCGGGCAGTTCATCGCCGCGCGACCGAACGACCGCATCGGCCTCGTCGCCTTCGCGGGCGAGCCCTTCCTCGCGAGCCCCCTCACCCTGGACC
>DASYCF010000575.1:0-1596 GCA_036500365.1 Byssovorax sp. | reverse complement strand
GGGCGCGGGCACCGGAACGGGCACGGGGACGGGCACGGGGACGGGCACGGGTCACGGCGCAGCGACGACCGGCGCGGGCGGCGGCGGGACGAAGGGCGCGGGCGGCGGCGACGCGGGCGACACCGGCTCGAGCGGCGGCTGCGGCTGCGTGGTCGCGGGCGACGTCGACGCGCCGGCGCGGGCGACGGGCGTGTTCGCGGCGATGCTCCTCGCGCTCGCGGCCCGGCGTCGCCGGCGGATGTAGCCGAAGCTCACGCGTGCGGCGCGCCGTAGTGCGCGTAGATGTCGGCTGCGATGCGGCGCACCACCTCGGCCGCGTCGGCGCGCACGCTGAGCTCGAGGCCCGGCAGGAGCGCGATGCGTGACCACGCGGTGGCCGGGTAGCTCGGCGCGGGCGGCGGCGGGGGCGGCGTGACAGCGAGCGGAGGCGCGCGGGCGCGGCTACCCTCCGGGCGATGCGCGCCCTCCTCGCTGTCGTCGCGGCCGCCGCCGCACCTCTCCTGTTCGCGCCCGCAGCGGCTCGCGCGTGCGCCCCGGCGCCGCGGCGGGGCGGCGACACGGTGGCGATCGCCGACGAGGAGGCGATGATCGCGTTCGACCCGGCGACGGGGCGCGAGGACTTCATCCGGCGCGCGTCGTTCCGCACCAAGGAGCAGGACTTCGGCTTCCTCGTGCCCACGCCGACGAAGCCCGAGCTCGGCGAGGTCGACGACGCGGTGTTCGAGCGGCTCGCCAAGCAGATCGAGCCGCGCGTGATCGAGAAGGTCCGCTACGTGCCCGAGCTCACGGCGACGTGCATGTTCTTCTCGCGCGCCGCGAGCAAGAGCGCGGCGCCGACGGCGATCGCCGCCGCGACGGTGCAGGTGCTCGACGAGCAGCGCGTCGGCGGCTTCGACGCGGCCGTCTTGCGCTCGGACGACGAGGGCGCCCTCGCGAAGTGGCTCGCCGATCACGGCTACGACGAGCGCCCCGAGCTCGCCGCGTGGCTCGCGCCCTACGTCGCGAAGCGCTGGATCGTGACCGCGTTCAAGATCGCGAAGGCGAAGGATCCGTCGCGCGTCGACCTCATGGTCGACCCGGGCGCCGTCGCGACGAAGGCCGTGCGCATGACGTTCACGACCGACAAGCCCATGTTCCCGTACCGCGAGCCCGCCGATCAGCGCGCGACGAGCGCGGCCCTCGCGTCGCGCATGCTCCGCGTCTTCGTCGTGACGCCCGGCCGCGCCGCGGGTGCGCTCGGCAACGGCGACGCGTGGCCGGGCCGCGCGGTGTGGGCGAACACGCCATCCGAGGCGCTGCTCGGTTCGCTCGGCGTGAAGACCGCCCCCGGCGTGTGGCTCACCGCGTTCGAGGATCGATCGAGCCCGCGCCCGGGCGTCGACGATCTGTTCTTCACGCCCTCGAAGGACACGACGCCCATCGAGCCGCCGCCCATCGAGCACGTCGACGAGCGCCCGATCCCCATCCCGGTGGACCTGATCGCAGGCGGTGCGTTGATCGCGTGGTTGCTCGCGAGGCGGAGGAAACCCTCACCCCCCTAACCCCCCTCTCCCGCGGGACAATCGCGTCGCGGTTGAAGAGGCCTCCGACCCGGGG
>DASYCF010000574.1:0-2456 GCA_036500365.1 Byssovorax sp. | reverse complement strand
CATCTGCTCGGGCGACATGTAGAGGACCGACCCGAGCACGGTGCTCGTCGTCGTGAGGCCGCCCTCGCCCGTGGGCAGATCGACCACCTTCGACACACCGAAGTCGAGCACCTTCACGACCCCCGCGTCCTTCGCGCCGCGCGTGAGCTCCGTCAGGAACAGGTTCGCGGGCTTGAGGTCGCGGTGCACGACGCCGGCGGCGTGGGCGGCGGCGACGCCGGCGCACGCCTGGGTCATGAGATCGAGCACGCGCGCGACCGTCGGCGGCTCACCGGCCACGCGGATGCGGTGCGACCACGACGCGAGGTCCTCACCCGCGAGCAGCTCCATCACGAGGAACGGCTCGCCCGACGCGAGGGTGCCGACGTCGAGCACGCGCGTGACGTGCGGGCTCGTGAGGCGCGCGGCGGCCTTCGCCTCGCGCAGGAAGCGCGCCGCGGCGCCGGGCTGCAGGACGAGCTCGGGGTTCAAGAGCTTCATCGCGACGCACGCGTCGAGCTGCTCGTGCCGCGCCTCGAGCACGACGCCGCCGCCGCCCTTGCCGAGCGCGCGCACGACCCGGTACTTGCCAGCGAGCAGCGCGCCCGGCACCGCCGAGTACGAGCTCTCGGGCGCCGGGCCCTCGACCGCGCGCCCCGAGCCGCCGGCCGGCCGATCCGTGTCGGCGAGCGCCGGATCCTGCTCTTCGTCGGCCGACATCGTCCCCATCGTACCGGCTGAATAAAATAAATTACTCGGCGAGGAAGGTGAAAGGGCGTGGTGCGTACATGTCGGAGCCACTCCGACTCGAGGTGCCTCCATGACCCGTCTGTCTGCATGGTTTCTTTTTAGCGTCATCGGCCTCAGCGCCGCCGCGAGCGTCGGGACCGGCTGCAGCACGGACTCGTGCAGCCAGCTGTCCGACCAGTGCGATTCGTGCAGCGGCGCGTTCGCGCTGTCGTGCAGGGCGCTCGTCAATGAGGCCAACCAGGACGCGTGCAACGCCTCGCTCAACGACAACGAGTTCGCCTCCTGCGGCGGCAACGGCAAGTCGAGCGGCACGGGCGAGAGCACCGCGAGCGGCTCCTCGGGTGGCTGCGGCCAGCTCTCCGACATCTGTGACACCTGCAACACGCACGACCCGACGCAGAACTCGCTCAAGACCTCGTGCGAGAGCATCGTACGCGTCGGCTCCGCACAGGTGTGCAACACGTACGTGCAGGACAACGCGTTCGGTGCCTGCGGCTCGTCGAGCGGCCACACCGTGTCGACGGGCGTCGGCGCCGGGTCGAGCTCGAGCCACGCGACCGGCGTCGGCGGCGGCTCGTCGACCTCGCACGCGACGGGCGTCGGCGGCGGCTCCTCCACGCACGCGAGCTCGAGCCACGCGACCGGCGTCGGCGGCGGCTCGTCGACGCACGCGAGCTCGTCGCACGCGAGCTCCGTCAGCAGCACCGGCAGCGGCAACTCGTGCTCCGGCCTGATGGCCACGGGCGACACGGCGTGCGACCTCTGCCTCGACAACCACTGCTGCCAGCAGACCCTGAACTGCACCAACCCGAGCGACGCCTGCGAGCAGTACGACGCGTGCCTCCAGGGCGGCGAGACGGAGCAGCAGTGCGAGCAGGCCGTGCCGAACGGCCTCCAGGAGTCGAACGCGTTCGGGATGTGTGCGCAGTCGAGCTGCGACCAGGCGTGCGCGAACGTGTTCAGCCAGATCTGCATGTCCGGCATCACGACGGGCCTCGCCGCGTGCGACACGTGCCTCTCGAGCGCGTGCTGCGCCGCGTGGACGGCCGTCGGCACCGAGGGCCAGCAGGGCATCGACGACCTGAACGCGTGCGCGACGGACTCGACCTGCAACGGCGACATGCACGCCCAGCAGGCGATGGCCTGCGAGACGGGCACCTGCGCGTCGTCCTGCATGTGACTTTCGGCGGCGCGCGAGCAGCGGTACGCCGCGCAGCGTGACCTCGATCCGCTCCGCGGCGCACGTCGCGCGCGACGCGCTCCTCGGCCTGCACCACCGGCGCGTGCGGCTGCGGCGCGCGCCCCGCGTCGTGGCCGCGCTCGCGGGTCTCGTCGGCTCGGCGCGCTCGATCCTCGACGTCGGCGCGCACGACGGGCGCGTCGCGCTGGCGCTCGGCGCCGCCGTCGACGCCGCGCTGAAGGACCATTTCCGCTTCGGGCGCGCGAGCGAGCTCATGCTGCTCGCCCTCGATCGCGTCGGCAACGCCGGGCCCGCGGTCGCCGTCCGCGGGACGTACCTCTCGCCTCGCGAATGGACAGAGCTCGTCGACGCGACGGGCGGCCGCTTCCGCGGGCTCGGGTGGCCGCTGCAGGTCCACGACGAGCCGATCCGCCGGATCACGCGCGACGAGCTCCAGTTCGCCGCGCGCGTCGAGCGTCGAGGCGTCGCGTGAAGAGCTTCGTCGTCGGCGGCGCAGGGTTCATCGGGAGCCACCTCGTCGAGCAGC
>DASYCF010000573.1:0-17674 GCA_036500365.1 Byssovorax sp. | reverse complement strand
ATCGTACGTCTCGGCCGATGCGAGGAAGAGGCCGCCGCCGTTGATCACGCCGCCGACCTCGAGCACGGTTCCGTCGACCAGGGTCGTCGCCGTGTGGTTCGTGCGCGCGACGAACATCTTGCCGACAGGCGTCCAGGTGTCGGCCGCCGGGTCGTAGACCTCCGCCGTGTTGTACTCGCCGCCGATGATGCCTGGCTCGCCGCCGGCGACGAGCACCTCGCCCGTCTGCAAGAGCGCCGCGGTGTGGTTGTACGTCGGCGCGGGGAGCGACGCGGCGGGGATCCACATCGGGTCGACGAGCAGCGCCTCGCCGGCCGCTTCGGCGAAGAGCTCGATCCGCGCGCCGATCGCGCGGAGGCGCACCTTCACGGGTCGCTCGCCGTCGCCGAACGCCTCCGGCGCGACGACGTGGAGCGCGACGCGGCCGCTCGGCTCGAGCACGTCGACCGCGTCGCCCGCCTGCGCGAGCCGCGCGCCCGCGATCTCCCACGCGAGGACGGGCTCGCCGGCGTGGACGCGGGACGCATCGAGGTGCGCCCACTCCTCGCTAACACCTTGATTTTGCGTCCAAAATGACGTGATACCTGCGCGCGCGTACACGGCGGCGCCGCGGGCGAGCACCCCAACCCCGGTCGCGCCGACCTCGCGCACGCGCACGTCCAGGCCGTCACGCGCGTGCATCAGGACGTCGCCCGAGCCGAGCGCGGGGAGCTCGATCGACGCACGAGCCGTCGCCCCCTTCGAGCCCGCGATCGGCGCGAAGCCGCGAGGCGTCGCCGAGAAGCCGGGCGTGCGCGCGCCGAAGACGGCCGCGGCGTGCGCCGGGAACGCGGCCTCCACGCGCGCGACGGGATCGACCGGCGCGCTCGAGCACGCGCCCGCGAGCGCGGCGAGGACGCCCGACGCGACGAGGCGAGTGCGGCGCGAGCGCAGGTGGCCGAGCATCGCGGCGAGCGTATCGGCTGCCCGCGCGAACGCCAAGGGTGCGCTCGTTTCGCTACGCTCGCGCTCGAGATGCGGCCGAGCGACGACGACCTCTTCACGGCGCTGCCCGACGTCGTGCGCCTGCCGCTCGGCGCGAGCGGCGAGCTCCTCTATGCGCCGCTGACGCGCGCCGCGCACCTCGCGAGCATCGACACGGTTCGATCGTTCCTCGCGTGCCTAGGGTTCGCGACGCTCGACGCGCACGCGGCCCGCGGCGCGCGGCAAGGACGAGCCGCCGCTGCCGTTCGCGCCGACCTCGCCGCGCTCGCGGAGGCAGGCCTGCTCGTGTCGCGCGCCGAGCTCGCGCGGCGCCTCGACGTCGCGCCCGAGTCGAGGTCCGCGCGCATCGGCCTCGTCGGCGTGCCGACGCGCGATCGACCCGAGAGCCTGCGCGCGGCGCTCGAGGGCTACGTCGCGAACGCGGCGCGCCACGAACGCGCGCTCACCATCGCGGTCTTCGATCAGAGCAGCACCGACGCCCGGCGCGCCGCGACGCGCGACGTCGCCTCACGCGCGAGCGACGCGTCGGACGTCGCGGTGAGGTACGTCGGCGCGCGCGACGTGGAGGCGTTCGCGGCGCGCCTCGCCGCGCGCGCCGAGGTCTCGCGCGACGTCGTCGACTTCGCCGTCGCGAACCCGGAGCGCTGCCCGTTCACGGTCGGCGCGTCGCGCAACGCGATGATGCTCCTCGGCGCGGGCGGCCTCCTCGCGATGGCGGACGACGACACGCGCTGCCTGGTCGCGCCTGCGCCGTTCGGATCACCGGGCGTGGCCGTCACGTCGCGATCCGATCCATCGGAGCACGCGTTCCCCGACGACGGCGCGACGGCGATCGCGGCGGACGTCGACGTCTGGTCGCTCCACGAGTCCCTGCTCGGCGCGCGCCCCGGCGACGCGACGCGCGAGGCGAGCGCCGTGGAGCTCGACGGCGTGACCAGCATGTTCTTCCGGCGCGTCGAGGGCGGCGCGCGCGTCGTCACGACGCAGCTCGGCTGCGCGGGGGACGCGGCGACCGGCTCGATGCACCACCTCTTGACGCTCGGCGGCGCCTCGCGCGCGCGGCTCCTCGTGAGCGAGGCGACCTATCGCCGCGCGATGATGGAGCGACGCGTGGTCCGCGCGGCGTCGCGCCCTACGGTCGGCGACGGCGCGGGCTTCATGTCCACGTGCGTCGGCCTCGACGCGCGCGCCCTGCTCCCGCCGTTCTTCCCCGTGCAGCGAAACGGCGACGGCGTGTTCGGGCTCGCGCTCCGCGTGACGTCGCTCGGGGCGCTCTCCGGTTGGCTCCCGTGGACCGTCGGCCACGCGCCGCCCGAGTCGCGCGCGACGTCGATGGAGGCCGCGCTCGACGGCGTCGGCCGCATGTCGACGGGCGACGTCGTGTGGTGCCTCGTCCTCGGGAGCCGCGTCGAGGCCGACTCGCGCGACCCGTCCCGCGCGCTGGTCGCGCTCGGCGACACGCTCGCTCGGTGGGGTGCGCTGCCGCTGGGCGAGTTCGAAGAGATCGCGCGCCTCCACGCGCTCCGGGCGCGCGCACGCGACCTCGCCATGCTCGGCGACCTCGTCGCGGCGCACCGCGGCGCGCCCGCGTTCTGGGCGCGCGACGTCGAGCGCGTGCGCCTCCGCCTGACCGAGCTCGTGACCCACCACGCGCTCGCGCACCCAGTCGATCTCTGCGCGGCGTTCGGTGACGTCGAGGGCCGCCACAAACTCCGAACGCTCGTGCGCCGCTACGGCGAGCTCCTCCGCGCTTGGCCCGCGCTCTCCGCCGCCGCGCGCGAGCTCCGCGCCGAGCGCGGCGATCTCGCGATCGCGTGAAGGTCCCGACGACTCCGCGGTCGCGAGCCCCGATCAGCCCTCGGCGTCGAACGTGAAATCGACCTTGCGCAGGCGCGCCACGAGCGCGTCGCCCAGCGCGATCGCCGGCGTGAGCACGCCGCCGCCGGACGCGCGCGGGTCGAGCGCGAGGCAGAGCGCGCTCTCGCCGAGCATGCGCGACGTCGCCGCGTAGCCCGGATCGCCCTTGCCCGTGACGACGCCGCGCACGGTGAACTCGGCGCCCTTCGAGTCCGTGCCGTGGCCGACGAGGCGCAGATCGAAGGAGCCGGCCTCGCGCGCCTCGGCGCTCGGCCCCTCGCCCGGCTTCGGGAGGACGGTCTTCTCGGCGAGCTTCATCAGCGGAGGCAGCGCGGCGCCCGCGAGGAGCGCGCCCGCGGCGCCCGTGGCGACGACGGCGCTGGCGAAGCCCGCGGCGCCGCGCTTGAACGTCATCACCTCCCCGTAGCGGAAGCCCTCTCCATAGGCGTAGTGCGAGAGCGCGTTCGTGCGGCGGACGACGCGCTCGTTGACGCCGGCCATCATGAACGGCGCGGCCCAGCCGTCGAAGTCTTGGCTGAACGAGACGCCGCGCTGGCCTGGACCGTCGGCGCCGCGCCGCTCGCCGTCGGGGTTCAGCGAGTAGGGGTCGAGCATCACGCGGCGCACGTCGCGGTCGCGGCGCGCGTCCTCGAGCACGCCGAGGAGGCTCGCCACCGTGCCGCCGCTCGCGCCGCCCTTCAGCTTGCGGACGCCGAGCGTGACCTTCGACGCGGGCGCGCCGTGCGCCGCGCGCGCGTGCGCTTGGAGGACATACACGCCGAGGTCCGACGGGATCGAGTCGAAGCCGCACGTGTGCACGATGCGCGCGCCGCTCTTCACCGCGTCCTCGTGGTGGCGATCGATCATGCGACGCATGAAATGGGGCTCGCCCGTGAGATCGCAGTAGTCGGTGCCCTTCGCGACGCACGCGGCGACGAGCTCGTTCCCGTAGCGCGCGTACGGGCCGACCGTCGTGCAGACGACCTGCGCGCGGGCGGCGACCTCTGCGAGCGCCGCGGCGTCCTTCGCGTCGACCACGATGCGCGGCGCCGCGCCCGCGCCGATCTCGTCGGCGACGGCGGCGAGCTTGCCCGCGTCACGGCCCGCGAGCGCGAGGCGGCCGGGCGCCACGCGCGACGACAAATACGAGGCGACGAGCCGGCCGGTGAAGCCGGTCGCGCCGAACACTACGACGTCGAGCTCGCGCATGGCCCTCCCTAACACGGCCTCGCCCGCGTCGCGCCGCGCCAGCGTCGACCGACATGAACGGCCCGTCCCGTCGCGCGGAGCCGCACTTGACCCGAGCGCCGTCGCGCGGTCTCCTCGCCTGGTGAGGACGTGTGCGTCGCTGGCCCTGCGCGCCGCGCTCGTGGGGTCGATCGCGATCCTCGTCGCCTGCTCCGGCGCGCCTGATTCGGTCTCGTCGGGCTTCGGGCGCCGCGCAATGGGAGCTTCCCGCCGCGAAAGGCGCGCTCGTGCGCTTCGCGGCCGGCGGGGACGCGCTGATCTGGGAGGCCGCTGACGACGAGAGCAGCCTGGTCCTCGTCGACTACGATCTCGCCGGGCACCTCCTCCGCTCGAGCGCCTTCGCGGTCCCCGCAGCGTTCGCGATCTCGGGAGCGCTCTCGCCGATGCCCGACGGCGGCGTCGCGCTGCAGGGCAGCGTCAACCCCGCGCCAGGCGGCACCTTCGACATCGCCGGCTCGACGCTCGACGCGTCCACGCAGTCCTTCTCCTTCATCGCGCGACTGTCTCCCGGCACGACCGGGACCCCCTGACGCGCGGCCTCGAGAGCCAGTCGGACGTTCGAAAAACGCCGGGTCCGGCGCGTCCCGAGGCCAAGGTTCAGCGGTCTCGCCGGCGATCTCGCGCGTCGTCCAATCCATTTCTCCGTCGCGCCGAGGTAGCCCGACCCGAGCGGCGGCGCCGCGGCAGCGATGGGAGCGCGGCGTCGAGCTCCATCACACCGAGCTCGGTGACGTCGACCACCACGACCATGCATGGAGGGAGAGTCCGCACCGCAGCCGAACCACAGGCCCGATATCGCCAATCACAGGACAGGAAGACCGATGATCTCTCGCGTGCTCATCACGCGATGCTTTCCGAGCGGGAGGGTCCGTGTCAAGTCCGGGCGCGGTCGCGCGGGCCGACGTCTCGACGCGCGGGCCGCGGCATCTCGCATTCATGAACGACTCCGACGACGAGCGCCGGACCGTGGGGCAGAGTCGCGTCACCGCCGCGGCTGGGTTTCGACAGGGCGCGAGGCGGCGGCAGCACCGGCGTGGCCGCGCGGCAGGAATTCCGTGATCAGAATTTTTCGGCACGCTATGTCTTGCGGGTGAAGAAGAAGGCGCCCCGGCCCTCCGCGACGCGGCCCACCGCCCTCGTGCGCGCCGAGCACGACGAGCGGCCGCTCCACCTCGACGCGGCCGAGCACGACCTCCTCGGCGAGGCGCTCCGGCGCGGCGAGGATCTGCGCGAGGACGTGGAGGCGGCCGTCACGGCGTATGGCCGCTGGCTCCTCGGCGCCGTGTTCCACGACGACGCGGCGGCGGCGCTCGACGCGAAGACGAAGAACGCGGTGTGGGCCGAGCTCGTGCGGCGCGCGGGCGGCCCGACGCTCCGCGTGGGCCGGCGCATGCTCTACGTCGCCGTCACGATCGCCGCCAACGACAAGCGGATCACGGACCAGGCCTGGCGCGGGCTCGACGGCGCGCGCAAGGAGCTGCTGCTGCCGATACGCTCGAGCGCCGGCCTGCGCGACGCCGCGCAGCACGTCTCGAAGTTCAACCTGTCGCAGGCGAAGACGCGCGAGTACGTCACCGCGGTCCTCGAGTCGTCCGGCCGACGGAGGCAGGTGCGGCTGACGGGCGCCGGGCTCGTGTCGCGCGTGCGAAAGCTGCGCGAGAGCCTCGGCGGCGCCGCCGTGCTCCGCAAGGTCGGCGAGCTCGGCCACGAGCTCCCTGCGGCCGAGCGTCGGCGCGCGGTCGACGAGCTCGACCGGCTGCGTGTCGTCCTCGAGGAGCTGTCGCGCACCCTTCAGCGCGGCCGCTGACCCCGCTGGCGCGAAGCGATGGGTAAGCACGCTCGCAGCCGCACGACCGGGGCTCGCGGCCGTGCCGCGCGCACGGCGCGGCGGTGGGGCGCGCTCGTGGCGCTCGGCGCCTCAGCGGTTCTCCTCACCACGTGCGGAGCCTCGCCCCGGCCCTACCTCGCCGTTCGCGCCCCGACGCCTCACGCCGAAGGCTGCGCGCTCCGCGTGCACTTCTACGACGTCGGCCAGGCGCTCGCGGTCCTGGTCGATTTGCCGGACGGTCGCCACGTGCTCGTCGACGCCGGCAACCCGCCGCATCGCGCAGGTTGCGGCGAGAGCTGTGAGGCAGCGCACGCGCACCTCCTCGACGCGCTTCGGCGGGACCTCCGTGGCAAGCCGCTCGACCTGCTCTGGATCACGCACCAGCACGACGATCACATCGGCGGCGCGCCCGACGTCCTTCGGACGTTTGGCGCGAGCGTCTACGTCGACAACGGTCGGGACGCGTCGAAGGCCGAGGTCGTCGCCGCGCACGAGGCCGCCGCCGCGGCGGGCGCACGAATCGACGTCGTCGACCCGAACCACCGGGCCGTGCCGCTCACGGCCGCCGAGGGGGAGACGTTCCTCGCCCTGGTCCCGAGCGCGTGGCCGGCCGCGTGTCGCCACAACGCGAACGACTGCTCGATCGGGCTCGAGGTCGAAGCCTGCGGGAGCTCGGTCGTGTTCGTGGGCGACGCGGAGCACGCCGAGGACCAGCAGCTCGACGTCCAGGGCCCGGTGGGGGTCCTCCAGGTCGGTCACCACGGCGGCGACGGCGCCTCGAGCGACGCATTCCTGGACAGGGCCTCGCCGCGCTACGCCGTGGTCTCCGCAGGGCACCCCGCCGAGGGGATGAACAAGACGTACTGTCACCCCCGCCGGTACGCCGTCGCGCGGCTCGCGGCGCACCTCGACGCGACGGCGACGCGAAAGCTCCAGGTCTTCGACGACGAGGTCGAGTGCAAGTCCGAGGCGTCGAGCGCGCACTGGACCGAGGCCGTCGCGAGTGACCGGCTGTGGGCCACGGAGCGGGACGGCGACGTCGTCCTCGTCACGCGGGGGGACGGCCGGTGGTCGCGCGAGCCGTGAGCGGGTCGGCGGCGAGCAGCGCCCGAACGCCTCGGCTCCGTCGAAGCGTCGACGACGCG
Source organism: Byssovorax sp. (assembly GCA_036500365.1). Lineage (GTDB taxonomy): Bacteria > Myxococcota_A > Polyangia > Polyangiales > Polyangiaceae > DASYCF01. The sequence continues at coordinate 10,612 of DASYCF010000573.1, read as the reverse complement.
AAGAAACCGCCGCAGTCTGCCCGTTGGCCGCAGGCGTCGCACTCGGCGAAGTAGGCGTTCTTCCAGTCCGAGATGCTCCTGCGTGCGAACCGCCAGAGGCGACGGTCGAGCGTACAGAGCTGGTGGTTGAAGACCGAAACCGGCATGCCCGCCCTGTCGAGCGTTGCCACGGCAGCAAGGAGCGCGTCCTGGTAGTCGACCGGATCCACCCAGAGCACCTCGAGGTTCGACCGCGCGAAGCCGACGAGCTCGAGTCCCATGAGAGCGACGTGATCGACGAAGGTCAGGTTGCGGGCGACGAAGCGCGCGAAGTCCGGCAAGCGCTCGACCGTGTCGCGATGGATGACGAACCGCAGCTCGACGCGAACGCGCTCGCGCTTCAAGTTGAGGATGCCCCGAAGCGTCTCGTCGAACGCGCCGCGCGCCTGGACGACGTAGTCATGGACCTCGGGCAGATCCGCGTAGAGCGGGACACCGATCATGAGGTCTGAGTGTCCGATCGCAGCGATGTCGCGCACGAACGCGCGATCGGCGAAGCGACGACCATTGGAGAGCACGTGGACGGCGGTCCGCGGAAGGTGATCACGCATCAGGCGAAGCAGCCCCACGAGTCGCTCGCCGAGGAGCGCCGGCTCGCCACCGCTGATGCCGATCTCCGCGGCGTCGGGCGACACGAGCGGCACCGCGCGCTCGAGGTCGTCGACCAACCACGAGTCATCCCGGGCCTTCGGCGGCTGGGAGCACATCGTGCAGAAGTTGTCGCACTGCTCCGTCACCAGGAACGTGTTGAACGCCGACGACCGTCGATAGAGCGTCGTAAGCGCTCCGCGGCGCGGATCGATGCGTACGACGTCGCCTGGGCTCACATAATCGTGGTCCTCCCCGAGTACGTACGCGTCGTGGTGCGTGATCGGTGACCGCGCGCGGAGCAGGTACGCGCGGAAGCCGAGCGGTGCCGCGGCGTTCGGCTCGTCGAGCAGCAACGCTTCATCGGCGCCCGAGCTCGCACCCGGCGCCGTCCGGTGCGCGATGCGTACGATGAACGGCGCCGTCGACGTTCCCCCGAGGGCGCGGAGCCCGCGCGCGGAGAGCTTCAGGAGCACGCGTCACACCCACCCGAGGAGGACGTCGCGCGCACCAGCATTCGTCTCCAGCAGGGTGATGAGGTGACGGAGCATGCCCATCTGCTTGGCGCAGAACGCGCTGAACGCCTTGTGCCCTACCGCGTCTCGCTGGGTTGCGCGATGGAACACCGGGTCCGCGCCGCAATAGGGCAGGAAGCCGCAGTCGGCGCACATCGGCATGCCCTCCGAGATTGTCTCGGTGATTGGCTCGAGCAGCGCGTCGGACGTCATGATCTCCTCGTACGAGCTCGTTTCCACGTGGCCGAGACGAAACGAGTCGTCGCCCATCTCCGCGAGCATGCGACCCTCGTCGGACGCGTACACCGCGCCGTCGTAGTTGTAGACCAGGCCGCCGATCCCGATGCCCGAGGGCGACTGCAGGTCCACGTAGCCCGCTCCCAGTGGGGAGAACATCTTCTGCAGGAGGATCGTCGTGTACTCCTCCCTCATCGAGAAGCCGCTCGCGTTGGCGCGCAGCACCCGCGCGAGCCCGCGTCGGTAGAAGGTGAGCCAGTCGTCCGCGTCATAGCGCTTGACGAGACTCTTGGCGGCGAAGCCATACGGACTCAGGGCGCGCAGAAACACGCTGTGAAAACCGAGCCGAACGTACTCGTCCACGATCTCCTCAACCCGTGGGAGGCTGGCGCGCGTGGTCGTCATCAACGCAGCAACCCTGTCGTCGCCGAGCGCACGGCGCGCGCGAGTGATACCGTCGACAGTTCGCCGGTGGCTGTCGCCGGAGGGGGACCTGCGCTGCGCGTCGTGCAGGCCGGCGGGGCCGTCGATGGACGTCGACAGGTCGATCCCGCCGTCCCTGCACAGCGCAAGCATGTCGTCGTCGAGGTGGTGGAGCGTGGAGGCGATGACGAAGCGGAGATTGCGCCGCTTGGTCTCGTTGATCCTGCGGGCGCGCTCGACCACGCGCCGGATGATGGGAAAGGCGAGCAGCGGCTCGCCGCCCTGAAATTCGATCTTGATGTTGGGGTTCGGGCTCCTGAACACGAGGTCGACCGCCCTGTCGGCGTGCTCGGCGCTCATGTCGAAGCGGTCTCGGTCGACGCTCTGGCGCGACACCTGGCAGTATTGGCACGAATGATCGCAGCGCAGCGTCACGACGAAGATGTGGAGCCCCGTGAACTCCGCGAGCCGCTCGGCGCGGCTTCGGACCTTCAGCGCCAGCAGGTCGAGAGCTGCGGTCGAGCCGTCGTCATAGAGAAAGTGACGCGATTTGAGAGCCTTGTACACCGCGGTTGCAGGGTCGAGCTCGCGGGCGACGAGCCGCTCGAGATCATCCCGTTCGAGCACGACGAACTCCCCCACGTCGTTCGTGACGACGTAGCGATCGCCCGCGAGTCGCTCGAACCGAAGCGGTAGCAGGCGGTACGGGGCGCTGGATACGAAGTCCGACGCGGGCCGAAACGGCGCCCGCATCATCGGCGGCCGTCCGAGGGCAGCCCGCTCCTCGAGTACGCGTGGGCGAGGATGGCGTTGCGCAGGGGTGCGGTCTCGGCACCGATCTTCTGCCGGAGCTCCTGATCCAGCAGCTCCTGAAAGAACTCGCGCGCCACCTCGAGAGCGCGCGCCTCGGACGTCATCTCGGCGAACATGAGCTCCACGCACATCGAGTCGCCTGCGACCTCACCGAGCACGGCGGTGCATCGGGCCGCGAGCCGGTAGGCAGCCCCCTGCACGGCCGCGAGCCGGTACACGCGCAGGTCGACCACGAAGCAGACGCGGCCGGCACGAAACACGGGCGCGTACTTCGACGTGGGGTCGACGGACGTCATGGTGCGTCCCCCTACCACTTCACGACAACGACGCCCGACTGGCCGTCCGAGACGTCGATCGTTTGCGTGGCCTCGCCCATGAAGCGGTTTTGCACGCGCACGGCGTAGCGGCCTGGCTGAAGCGTCAGCGGCCCGGTCGCGTCACTGCCGACGAGCTTGCCGTCCACAAAGATCCGGCCGCCGGGGTAGGCGACGAAGCTGACGCGCGCCGGCTTCGGGGGTGGCGCCGGCTTGGGTGGCGGTTCCGGCGCCTGCGCCGCGGGTGCGCGCGAGTCGTCGGAGGGCCCTCCAACGTAGCCACCTGACGAGTGACTGCTGTGCGACGAGTGCGAGCTGTGGGACCCGTGCGCGAGCAAGACTGGAGGGTGCGGCCGCGGCGGTACGAGCAGCAGCCTGTCGGCTCCAGCGCCTTCGTCGTCGCGGCGCACGGGCTCCGCCCACGTTTCGGGAACGCTCGCGCTCGAGGTGGAACTGCCGTTCAGCAGCGCAAGTAGCGCGCCTCCGAGTGCGACGAGAGGACCGGTAGGCTTTCGCACGCGAGCCATTTCCGCAGCCTTGGGCGCCGTAGTCAAGGTCGATGCTGGCTCTTCCACCTACACGCGGCTGCCCGTAGCATGCGCATGTGGCCGACCCCTACCGCGACGAGGCCGACGAGAGCGGGCCTTCGAACGCGAGCGTCCTACAGGCCGCGCGTGCATGGGGTCGCCGCGCTCTCGGCGGGCCCCGGCAGCTCGACGACCTCGTCACGAACATCGAAGCTCACGACGACGTGATCGTGCGGGTCGCGACCGACATCGTGCGGCGGGATCTCGTGGAGCGCCGGCGGGCTCCGGAGGGGAGCTCCCACCCTGCCAGGGCCATCGATCCGAGTCGGGTCGACCCGTTCGCTGGGTCGATGCGCGACCTACGGGCGCACACGGAGCACTCGGCGGCGTGCACCGCGTGTGGCGCGACAGGATTGTCGCGCTGCCCGACGTGTTCCGGCAGCGGCAGGATCCGCTGCGACGCCTGCGGTGGTGCCGGCCGCACGTACCTTCGGTCGAAGCGAGGGGCGGCGTGCAAACCATGCCACGAGACCGGCAGGCTCCCGTGCTACCGGTGCGACGGGACGACCAAGGTGACCTGCGGGGCCTGCGACGGCGGCGGCGAGCAGGTCGTTTGGTTCGAGTACGCCGAGAGTCGTCGAACGGTCGTCGCATTCGATCAGGACAGTCCCACGCTCCTCGCCCATCGGCACCTGCGGGAGGACCGGTTTCTCGGCCCCGGCGACCTCGAGCGCTTCACACCGTTCGTGACCGTTCAAGAGCACGGCCCCCTGGACCCGGCTTCGCTGGAGCGCGAGGACGCCGACGCGCTCTGGCGAATCGCTCCGCAGATCGACGCGCGCCTCGAGCGCGTTTCGGCGCAGCAGCTGCTGAAGTTCGGCGTGGTGCGGCGAGACGTTCGATACGAGATGTGCGGCACGGTGGGCACGCTGGCGCTCTCCGGCGCGAATCTCCTCGGGGCGAGCACCCCGGCGGCGCTCAAGCCGATTCGTCGCCGCTGGCTCATCCTGGCGCTGTCTGCCGCCGCGTTCGCGGTCCTCGCGAACGGTTGGCGCTTGCTGTTCAGCGGACCGACCGCGTACTTCGATCCCACGAACGCGCGCGTCAGCGTCCTCGCCGTCGTGAGCGTGGCCACCGCTCTCCTCGCCACGGCAGGCGTGCTGCGCCGCTGGCGCCCCCGATTCAAATGGTGGCGCTCGCTACGCAGCGAGCAAGCTGCCGTCACGGCCCTGGTCGCGAGCTTCATCGCCGCGCCGGTCGTGGCGTACCTGGGACGGCCGACCGTTGCCGAGGCGCGTGCGGCTCTGAACGCCGGCCATCTTGACCGAGCCGGGGTGGTCGTCGAGGCAATGCTGGCGACGCGTCCGTCGGCGGAGGCGAATGACGTTGCGGACCAGTGGGGCCTGGCGTGCGCCGATCGCCTGGCGGGCGACGCGCGCATCGAAAGGCTCGACGACGTGGCGACGCACGGGGGACCGCGCTCGGGCGAGGCGCGCGCGCGTGCGCTTCACGCGCGCATCGAGGCCGTCACCGCCGCGCTGGCGGCGGGCCGGGCGGACGACGCGCTCAGCCGTCTCGATCGCTGGGCAGCGGCTCTGCAAGGCGAGGCCGAAGTTGCCGAGCTGCGAGCCAGCGCCGAAGACGCGAAGGCGGCGGCCTGTAAGGACGCCACGTGCCGCTTCGTCGCGTCTCGCTCCGCGGTGGCGGCGCACTCCACGACGCTCCGGTCAGAGGCGCTCGCCGCCGCGCGCCAGCAGGTCCTCGCCGCGCTCGAGCCTAGAGAAGCAGCGGACCCCGACCCGTTGACGCGAATCCGGGCGCTGCGAGCCGCGGCGGCGGTCGGCGCCGCGGTCCTCACGTCGGGGCCTGATCCCGAGCTCTCCGAGAAGGCGACCGCCGTCACCGGCCTCGTCGAAGCGGAGCTGTCGAAGGTCGTCCTCCTGGGCGCGCCCGCCGCGCTCGTGGATGAGGTCCTCGGCCGTCCGCGCGCCGGCTCGCCGCTGTCCGGCTGGCGCGGGCTCGACGGCGTCGCGGTGTACGTGGCTGCGGCAGCAGGCCGCTGCACGGGTCTCTACGTCGTCGGCGCCTCGAACGGCGCTCGGTCGCTCGCTGGAAAGGAGCCTGGACTACGTCGACTTCTCTCGCAGGCGACGGGTCGGCCATCCAAGGGGATCCAACCGCGACCGAAGTCCGCGAAGGACCACGCGACCTCGAGGTGGGCGGAGGGGCCGACGCAGGTGCTCGCGCGCTGGAACGGAGACGCGCTGATGGAGCTCCGCGTTGGAGATGCTACCCCGTAGACGGCGGAGTCTCCTGCGTGCAGGAGCGCGGGGCACCGCGAGCCGCGCGTCACGCGTGTTCCGTGCGGCCACAAACAGAGGCGTCGCTCTAGGTCTAGGCCGGCGAGGGTCGCGTCCTCGATCTCCTGCTGCGTCACGCCATCGCGAGCGCGAACCACGTTGACGAGCACGTCGACCTGGCGCGCGAGTTCACCGCGGAGAATCTCATCGAGCGGCTGCGAGACCTCCGGCACCATTCGGTACGAGCTCATCGTGCGTCCCATTGCAGCACGCGCGGGCGCGCAGCACACCCCGCCCGATCGGCTGACGCCGCGATCCGCGCGCGGAGGCCGCCGGCTCGCCCGCGGTCCCGTAGCGGACAAGCCCGCCGCGTTGACAGCGCCGCGGAGGTTCGTCATCTTCGTCGACCGGGGCTCTCGCCGAGCCCGGTCGCGGCGAAGCGCACGGTGCGCCTCGCGGGGACGAAGAGGGCGCGGCCCTTCGGTGTCACGCGGCTCGCCGCGTTCTCGTGTTCGCATGGGCAACCGACACCACCACAAGAAGGAACGAGCAGACGCGCGCGCGAGGGCGGCGCGCACGGGGGAGAGCTACCAGACGGCCCTCGCCAAGATCCGCGCCGCGCGTCGGCCCGACGATCTCGTCACCTTCCGCGCGTTCGGCGTCGAAATCACGATCGCGGCGCTCTCGATCCTCGATCGGGTCGCCGTCGTCTTCGTGTCCGACCTCGCTCGCCCGTCGCCGCGGAGCCCGCTCCGTTCGCTCGGCCCCCGCGCGATTCACTGAACGCGACGACCGCGAGCCCGGCTCGGAGGTCGTCGATGGATCCTCGCTCTTCGTTCGTTCGAAACAGCCATTTCGTCGCGCGGGGGCTCTTCGCCCCGGCCGAGCTCCTCGCGCTCGAGCGCGCGTGCGGGGGCGGCCGGCAGCTTCCGAGGCCGCGGCGGTCGCTCCTCACGCCCGGCGCGGCGCCGGAGGTGCTCGCGTTCGCGCGCGACCCGCGCATCCTCGCGCTGCTCGAAGGGCTCTCGCGCCCGGGCGAGGCGGCGATCCCTCGCGTTCGCGACATTCACTACTACGCGGAGCAGGTCACGAGCGACTGGGACGGCGACTGGCACCGCGACGGCCAGCGCGCCGATCCGGAGGCCGATCGCGAAGGAGCCGCCACGGTGGTGCACGCGCGCGTCGCGCTCGTCGCTGACGCTTGCCTCGAGATCGTCCCCGGCTCGCACGCGCGCCCGGACTCGCGCGAAGAGCGTGCGGTCCGCAAGGGGAGCCGCCGCGCCGGGGCCATGCCGGGCGCCCTCCGGGTGGACCTCGACGCCGGCGACGTGTGCGTCTTCCACGCCTGGTCGATCCACCGCGCCACCTACCGGCGGACGCCGCCGCGGCGCACGCTCGACGTGATCTACGCGTTCGACGAGCCGCGGAGGTCGTGGCCCGACTGACCGGGTGAGGCCAGCGCCGTGCCTGCGGAGTCCTACGCGCCCATTCGCGTCGCCCGGCCGCCGGTTCTCGCGGCCCCACGCCCGTCGCGCCCGCGGCGCCGGCGCGCGGCGCGAGGCCGAGGGCGGACGCCGATGCGCCGTCCCACCTCCGCGAGTCTCATCTGCCCGAGCACGGCGTCGGCATGGTGACGCTCACGAACCTCCAGGAGTCGTACGCGTTCGTCGCGCAGGCCCGGGCGCGGCTCGAAGAGCTCTTGTTCGACGATCGCGAGGAGGCCGCGGGGGATCTCGCGTACGAGCTCGAGACCCAGCGCGTTCGGCACGCCAAGGTGATGGCCAGCGTCGACTTCACGCCGGGCCGACCGTTCTTCGATCCCTTCGTCGGCACCTACGCGCACGCCCTGTTCGGCAAGATCACCGTGCGACTCGAGGGCGCGGGGCGCGGTGCTCGAGACGGGCGACTTCAGCACGTCACTCGGGCGACGGCGAAGCGCCGACGGCTCGGCGGCGCTGGTCGCGACGTCGCCCGCGCACGTCGGCTGGCCCATGTTCGTGCGCCGCGACGCGGGCGGAGGCGTCGCGCTGGAGCTCGACGATGGCGGGAAGAAGGTCCTCTTCGAACGCGTGGCGCCCTGACGACGCAGACACACGGGCAGGACCGCGGTCAGGTGCAGGCGATGCTCTCCGGCACGAACGTCAAGCCGCCGCAGCTCGACGAGTTCTTCCTGCGCGAGGAGCTCCCGCTCCGTGAGGCGGATCTCCGCGAGCTCGGCCTGCCGCTCGACTGAGCCGCTAGGCGGACCGATCGAGGAACACGCGCGAGCCGCCGCCCTCGCGCTTCCCCGCGTCGTCGAGGCGGCGCGCGTGCGCGCTCATGAGGTCGGCGCGCGTCACGATGCCGAGGAGCGTGTCGGGCGCGCTCGGATCGACGACGGCGAGGCGGCCCACGTTCTCCGCCACCATCGCGTCGGCGGCCTCGCGCGCGGAGGCGAGCTCGTGGACGATGACGGGCCTGCGGACGAGGACGTCGCGCACCGTGAGCCCGGGCGAGTCGTCGCGATCGAGGAGCTCGCCGCGCGTGATGATGCCGACGAGGCGGCCGGCGGCGTCGACCACGGGGAAGCCGTGGTGGCGGCGGAGCGCCCGCTCCTGGATGCGCGCGCGCAGCGCCGAGACCGACTCCTCCGCGGACAACGTCACGACGTCGCGCGTCATCACGTCGCGCACGAGCACCTGGCTGAGGAAGTCGGCCGCGTACTCGCCGACGACGCGCGCGCCGCGCCGCGCGATGCGCTCGGTCATGATCGAGTTGCGCATCAGGAGCGACGACACGAGGAACGCCGCGCTGCACCCGCCGAGCAGCGGGAGCAGGCCGAGCGGCCGCTGCGTGCACTCGAAGGCGAACACGATCGACGCGAGGAGCGCGCGCGACGCGCCCGCGAACATCGCCGCCATGCCGACCAGCGCCGCGACCCGCGCGTCGACGTGGGCGCTCGGCACGACGACCGCGGCGAGCACCGCGAGCAGCGCGCCGACCGCGCCCCCGATCGTGAACAACGGCGCGAGCGTGCCGCCGCTGGTCCCGCTGCCGAGCGCGATCGCCCACGAGACGAACTTGAGCACGCAGAAGATCGCGAGCGCCTGCCCGGCGAGCTCGCCCGACAGGATGTGGTCGATGTTGTCGTAGCCGACACCGAGCGTGTGGGGGCTCAGGTAGCCGACGAGGCCCACGGCGAGGCCGCCGATCGCGGGCCACCACATCCAGTGGATGGGCAGCCGCTCGAACTGATCCTCGATCCAGTAGACGCTGCGGCTGACGACGACCGACGCGAGGCCGACGAGGGCGCCGATCACGATGTAGAGCGCGAGCGCCTCGCCCGTCGGCTGCTCGACGACGCCCATCGCGAACACGGGCGCGGCGCCGTGGAGCGCGAGGCGCACACCGGTCGACGTCGCTGCGGCGAGCGCCACCGGGATGATCGAGCGCGGGCGATATTCGAACAGCAAGAGCTCGATCGCGAGCAACACCGCCGACACGGGCGATCCGAACGTCGCCGCCATGCCCGCTGCGGCGCCTGCGGCGAGGAGCGTCTTGCGCTCGTCGGCGGTGATGGTGACGATCTGCCCGAGCAGCGAGCCGAGCGCGCCGCCCGTCGCGATGATCGGCCCCTCGGCGCCGAACGGGCCGCCGGTGCCGATGGCGAGCGCCGCCGAGAGCGGCTTGAGCAGCGTGATGCGCGGCGCGATGCGGCTCTGGTGGAAGAGCACGCGCTCCATCGCCTCCGGGATGCCGTGACCGCGGATCGCCGCGGAGCCGTACCGCGCCATGAAGCCGACGAGGATCGACCCGGCGACCGGCACGACGATGACGAGCGCGCCGAGCTTGTTGTCCGCGGGGGACGAGAAATCGAGCGAAATACGCTGGTAAAACGCGATGTTCGTCACCAGCCCGATGAGGCGCATGAGCACCTCGGCGACGAGGGCGGCGGCGAACGCGACGGCGATCGACATCGCCGAGATCGCGATGACGCGCCCGTCGATGACGGCGGCCGGGCCGGTCTTCTTGCCGACGACGCCGCGGTGGGAGTCGACGCCGCTCATCGGGCGCTTCGCGCGCCGCGCTTGGGCGCGTCGTCCTCGAAGAAGAGGGCAGCGCGCTCGTGGCCGATGCCCATCGCGTCGACGAGGCGCTCGAGGCCGATCGCGAGCCCGGCGAGCTCGGCCGGTTCGAGGCGACGAAGCCCGTCGATGAGGTGCGCCTGAGCAGGCCGCGGCGCGCGGCGGAGGAGCGCGCGCCCGCGCGCCGTGAGCGACGTCACGCTGCGGCGCGCGTCGAGCTTCGACGGGGCGCGCGCGACGAGGCCCTTCTCGACGAGGCGGCTGACGACGACGCTCACCGAGCTCTGGTCCGTCATCGTGCGGGCGGCGAGATCGCCGACCGACTGCGCCGGCGCGTCGGCGAGGCGCTGGAGCACGAACAGCTGCGCGCCGCTCAGCGCGAGCTCCTTCTCGGTCTCGCGCGACGACACGCGCAGCACGCGCACGATGCGTCGGATCGCGTCGAGCGCTGCCGCCACGTCGTCCGCCGAGGGCTCCGCCGCGCGGGGTCGTCCGCGGCCAGGCGTCGCAATTGTATGGGCTCCCATATTTCTCGAGGCTATACGCCTCGCCCCGTCGCCGCGCAAGCGCGCAGCTGCCGAGGGCGATGCGCCCGGCGCGCCGCTCCGTCAGAAGCGCTCGATGCGCGTCACGTACCGCCGCGCGTCGGCGGCGAGGCTCGGGTGCGCCGCCGCGACGCCGCGGAAGCGCGCCTCCGCGAGCGACCAATCACCCATGAACCGAGATCGAGCTCGCGACGACGTCAGCTGAGGCGGGATGATGCGGCGTCAGACGGGTGCGACGGCGAGCAAC
>DASYCF010000572.1:0-4475 GCA_036500365.1 Byssovorax sp. | reverse complement strand
CGCATATCCCCCGAATCCTGCGTCGTTCCTGCGCATCGTCGCTCTCCGTCGGCGCGAGGCCGGGCGTCGTGCCCGGGCGCGTCGGCGGTCGACAGAACAAGCGGCGTGCCGCGTCGGTTCGGGGAGCGCCCGACGTGGTTTTCGGCCAATATCGAGCGATGGCCGTGCTCCCGTACGCGATGTTCGATCTCGCGCGCTCCGCGTCGGACGCGCGGCGCTTCGATCGGGTCGAGAACATCTATCACCGCGGGCAGGACCTCGCGTGGGACGGGCGCGCGGTGCTCGCCGAGCTCGTCGCGAAGCACGGCGGGCCGCAGATCGCGCCCGAGAAGAGGGCCGCGCTCTCGGCCGTGTTCGGCCCGATCATGTGGGGCGAGCTCGCCGCGTGGAAGGTCTCGGCGCAGCTCGCCGACCAGCTCGAGCCGCTCGAGGCGAAGATGGCGGCGACGAGCCAGGCGCACGACGAGGCGCGCCACTTCTACGTGATGCACGACTACCTCGAGCTCGCGCTCGGGCAGGCGCCGAAGAAGATGCACCCCGCGAGCGAGCGCCTCCTCGGCTGCGTGCTCGAGACCGACGACCTCGCGTGCAAGCTCCTCGGCATGCAGCTCCAGGTCGAGACGACGGCGCTCACCATCTTCCAGGCCGTGCGCGAGGCGAACGTCGACCCCGTGCTCACCGAGCTCTTGCCGTACTTCGAAAAGGACGAGGCGCGTCACGTCGGCCTCGGCACGCAGGTCTTGCCGATGCTCATGCGCGAGATGGGCCGGGTCGAGGGCGCGATGCTCAGCGCGTTCGCGCTCAAGGTCACGTTCTGGCTCCTCGCGTCGAACATGGCGATGGAGCCGGGCCTGCGCGGGCTCGGCATCGAGCCGCGGCGCATGCTCACGCTCGCGAAGTCGAAGCAGCTCATCGTCTTCGAGGAGCTCTGGCAGGCGACCGAGAAGACGGGCGTCACGTTCGGCGACGTCGTCGGCCGCGTGATGGAGGCGACGGCGAACGCGATGTGGCCACCGCCCGGCGAGCGCGGCGTCGTCGCCCGCGGCAAGGCGCTCGTCCGCGGCCTGGCCCACGGGGTCGAGACCGTCGAGACGTCGATCTGAGCCTCAGCCCTCGGCGTCCTTCTGCTTCGCGCTCTTGTAGGCGGCGCGCTGCGCGTCGCTCGGCTTCTTGCCGAACAGGTACGTGAGGCCGATCGAGAAGGCGTAGAGGAGGCACATCGGCACGGCCATCGCGAGCTGATCGGGCACGTCGGGCGGGGTCGCGACGGCGGCGACGATGAACGCGACGAGGATGAAGTAGCGGCCGTAGTGGATGAGGTGGAGGTAGTTGACGACGCCGATGATCGACAGGAACAAGAACAGCAGCGGCATCTCGAAGACGAGGCCGAAGCCGAGCAGCATCTGCGAGCAGAAGTCGACGTACTCGCCGAGCATCACGGTCGGCGTGATCGAGAGGCCCTGCGCGCCGACCGAGCCCGACAGGCTCAAGAAGTAGTTGAACGAGATCGGGAACGCCGCGCGCCAGCCGAAGAAGCCGCCGCCGCAGAAGAGCACGGTCGAGAGCAGCACGAAGGGCAGCGCGTAGCGCTTCTCCTTCGCGTAGAGGCCCGGCGCGACGAACGCCCACAGCTGGTAGAAGATGAACGGCGCCGCCAGCGCGCCGCCGCCGATCATCGCGAGCTTGAAATAGGCGACGAACGCGGCGCCCGGGGCGGGGAAGTGGAGCGTCGGCGAGCCGGCGATGTGCTGGCTGTGCCAGGCGTTGATGAACGGCTTCGTGAGCTCGGCGAGCATCGGCTCGCGCAGCTCCCAAGCGACGCAGCACGCGATGAAGAACGCCGCGACCGAGTAGACGAGCCGGCGACGGAGCTCCTCGAGGTGCTCCCAGAAGCTCATCGGCTTGCCGCCCTCGTCGCCGGCGGGCGCGGGCTTGCCCTCGAGCGGGCCGGCGCCCTTCAGGGGCTCGGACGCGCCGACGTCCGTCTCTTCGGCGGGGCGCGTCGTCACGCGTCGGACTCCCGGACCTCGATCGAGGGCGCGTCGCTCGCGCGGTCGTTCGGCGCAGGCGGCTCGTGGTGGTGGTAGAGCTTCGCGTCCTCGGGCAGGGCGCCGTACGCGTCGCACCCGAGGGCGGGGTACTCGCGCTCGCGCAGCGGCTGAGTCGTCACGGGCTGCTCGGTGCGCGCGCGCGTCATCGGCGCGGACGACGTGGCGAGCGCGGCCGGCGCCGCCGCCGCGATGGCGGGGCTCATGATCGTGTCGATGACGTTCACGCGCGAGAGGCTCCGGAGCTCGGCGATCTCGCGCTCGAGGCCTTCTTGCCGGATGAGGTCGTCGATGCCGCTCTGCGAGCGTAGATCGGAGCTCACGCGGCGCAGGCGCTGCACCCAGTGACCCGCCGTGCGCATCATCGCCGGGAGCTTCTTGGGGCCGACGACGATGATGCCCACGATGAGCAGCAGCGTGATCTCGCCCATGCTGAAGCCGAACACGCGGGAGAACCTAGCGCGCCGCGGTTCGGGGCGCGAGCCTTCCCCCGCGGCGGCGGCCGAGACGGGCGGCTATTCGGCGGCGCCGGTCAGGTACTGCACGTACGCGGCGTCGCTCGGGGCGCGGCCGAGGAAGTGGGTCAGCATCTCGCGCTCGTCGATGCCGCCGCCCTTCGACAGCACCTCGTCGCGCCAGGCCTTCGCCGTCGCCGGGTTCAGGAGGCCCTCCTTCTTGAAGCGCGTCAGCACGTCGCGCGAGATCGAGAGCGCCCACTGGTAGCTGTAGTAGCCGGCGTCGTAGCCGATGAGGTGGCCGAAGCTCGACTGGAAGTGCGTACCGGGCACGAACGCGAAGTCGTCGACGCGCGCCTGCACCTCCTCGACGACCTTGGTCGTGTCGAACGGCGGCTGGCGCGAGTGGTACTCGAGGTCCAAGAGCGCGAGGAAGAGCTGGCGCTCGGTGTCGAGGGCGCGGCCGAACCCGCGCGCGCGCGTCATCGCCGCGTAGAGCTTGTCGGGGATCTTCGCGCCCGTCTTCACGTGCCTCGCGAAGAGGTCGAGGACGCCCTTGTCCCACGCCCACTCCTCGAACATCTGGCTCGGCGCCTCGACGAAGTCCTGCACCGTGCTCGTGCCGGAGTAGCGCGCGAGCTCGCTCGTCGTGAGAAGGTGGTGGAGCACGTGACCGAACTCGTGGAAGAAGGTCGTCACCTCCTCGTGCGTCATGAGCGCGGGCTCGGCGCCGGGCTTCGGGAAGTTGCACGCGAGCGCGGCGACGGGCATCTCGTACGTCCCGTCGGCGAGGCGCTTGCCGCTCACGATCGGGTACATCGCCGCGTGCTTGTACTTTTTGTCGCGCGGGTAGAGGTCGAGGTAGAAGCGCCCGATCTTGCGGCCGTGATCGATCACGTCGTACGCGTCGACGTCGGGGTGCCAGACGGGCGCGTCGGCCTTCGCGTACGTGACGCCGTACATCTGGCTCGTGATCGCGAGGAGGCCCTTCTTCACGGCGCCGATCTCGAAGTAGGGCTTCAGCTCCTTCGAGTCGAACGCGTACTTCTTCGCGCGCACGAGGTCGCTCAGGTAGTACCGGTCGACGGGGGTGAGCTTGTCGGTCTTCTTGCCGCCGAGCGCGACGTGCTCCTTCAGGAGCTCGGCGTACTCGACCGCGCCCTGCGCCTTGAGCTTCGCGGCGACGCCCTCGAGGAAGTCCTTCACGACCTTCGAGCTCTTCGCCATGCGCGGCTCGATGGCGAGGTCGGCCCACGTCGCGTAGCCGAGGAGCTTGGCCTTGTCGCTCCGCAGCTTGAGGAGCTCGCCGAGGAGCTTCACGTTCGCGTCGCCGCCGCGGTTCGTGAAGAGCACGTAGAGCTCGAGCGCCGCCTTGCGATCCTTCGCGTAGGTCGCGAACGGGAAGTAGTCGGGATAGTCGGTCGTGATCGTGACCAGCCCGTCGGCGCCCTTCGGGTGCTTGGCGACGTAGTCGGGTGGGAGGCCGGCGAGCTGCGCGGGCTTGACCTTGATCGAGTCCGTCTTCGCGCCGATGTTCGACTCGAACTGCTGGCCGATCTTCGTGATCTCGTCGTTCATCGCGCGGAGCGTCGCCTGCTTGTCGGGCGCGAGCTCGAGGCCGTGCGTGCGGTAGTCGCGCAGCGTGTCGGAGAGGAGGCGCTTCTTCTCGCCGGCGAGCGGCTCCTTCTTTGCCGCGTACGCGCGCAGCACCGCGGCGACGTCCGCGTCGAGCAGCAGGTTCGTGTTGAACTTGTCGGCCGCGGGCTCGCAGAGCTTCGCCGCCTCACGCACGGCGTCGTCCGGATGCACGAGCGCGATGAGGTAAGGGAACTGGCTCGCGTTCTCGACCTCGAACAGCACGTCGTCGAACGCGCCGAGCGTCGCGTCGTACGTGAGCTTGTCGGCGGGCGCGCCGTTGAGCTTCTTGATGCGATCGACGATCGCCTGCGCCGCCGCGAGGTGCTGATCGCAC
>DASYCF010000571.1:0-5154 GCA_036500365.1 Byssovorax sp. | reverse complement strand
CGAGCGCCGTCTTCACGCGCGCGGCGCCCGCGGCTTGTCGCGGCGTTTCGCGAAGGTTAAGAGCCGGGTCGACATGACCCTGATGCGAGGCGCCCTCAGCGACATCACCAAGGCGGTCGGCCACACGCCGATCGTCCGGCTCAACCGCGTGACGGAGGGGCTCGACAGCAGCATCTACGTCAAATGCGAGTACCTCAACCCCGGCGGGAGCCACAAAGACCGCGTCGCCCTCAACATGATCAAGGACGCCGAGGCGGCGGGCCTCAAGCCCGGCGGCACGATCGTCGAGGCGACGAGCGGCAACACCGGCGCCGCGCTGGCGATGGTGGCCGCGATCAAGGGCTACAAGTGCATCTTCGTCATGCCCGACAAGATGAGCCAGGAGAAGATCTCCACGCTGCGCGCGTTCGGCGCCAAGGTGGTCGTCTGCCCCACCGCGGTCGAGCCCGAGGACCCGCGGAGCTACTACCAGGTGGCCAAGCGCCTCGCCGAGGAGACGCCGAACTGCTTCTACGCGAATCAGTATCACAACCCCTCGAACCCCACGGCTCACTACGTATCGACGGGCCCGGAGATCTGGGAGCAGTGCGGTCACGAGCTCGACGTGTTCGTCACGGGCATGGGCACCGGCGGCACCATCAGCGGGACCGGCAAGTTCTTGAAGCAGAAGAAGCCCGACATCCGGCTCGTCGGCGTCGACCCGGTCGGGTCGCTCTATTACGACTTCGTGAAGACCGGCCGCGTGACGAAGCCGTTCTCCTACAAGGTCGAGGGCATCGGCGAGGACTTCTTCCCGAGCACGATGAACCTCAACATCATCGACGAGGTGATCCGCGTCGACGACAAGGAGTGCTTCCTGATGACGCGCGACCTCGTGCGTCTCGAGGGCCTGTTCGTCGGCGGATCGGGCGGCGCGGCCGTCGCCGGCGCGGTGAAGTACGCGCGCGCGAGCGGCAAGAAGGAGAACATCCTCGTCCTCATGCCGGACGGCGCGTCGAAGTACATCTCGAAGATCTTCAACGACGACTGGATGCGCGAGAACGGCTTCCTCGAAGAGGAGAAGGGCCTCGGCACGGTGAAGGATCTCCTCGGCGGCAAGCCCAACGAGCGCGTCGTCACCGCCCACGCCGAGGATCGCGTGCGCGAGGTCATCGACACCATGAAGAAGCACGGCATCAGCCAGGTCCCCGTGCTCGAGGGCACGCGCCTGCGCGGCATGGTCCACGAGGTCGACCTCCTGCGGCACCTCGTCCAGGGCTCGGGCACGCTCGACTCGACGATCGCCGACCTCGTCGAGAGCGACTACGCCACCGTCAGCCCCGCGACGAAGGTCGAGCTCCTGAAGGGCGTCCTCAACGACGCGAAGATCGCCATCGTGCTCGACAAGGACGCGGTCATCGGGGTCGTCACCAAGATCGACCTCATCGATTTCCTGGCGCGCCGCGCGACGCCCGTCGCCGTTTAGGCGAGCGAACCCGCAGGGATGCGGTAAGTAACCGCCATGCGTACCCTCGCTTGGCTCGGTGCCTCGTTGATGATCGCGGGCGGCGCCACGGCGCTCCAGGCGTGCGGCGGCGACTCGACGGCGAACCCCGCCGCTGCGGCGGCCGGATCGGGCGGCGGCGACGCGACGAGCTCGTCGAGCGGCCACACGTCGACGACCGGCTCGCACACGACGACGACCAGCCACGGCGCGACCGGCGGCGGCGCGCAAGGCGGCTCGGATCAGGGCGGGTCGAGCGCAGGCGGCGCAGGCCCCGGCGGCTCGAACCAGGGCGGCGCTGGCGGGGCCGGCGGCGGCGTCGTGACCGACTGCCCGGCGACGCCCGTCGCGAACCGGGACCCCTGCACGACGCCGGGCCAGTGGTGCAGCTGGGGCGACGATCCGCGCTACGGCTGCCGCGTCCACGCCGAGTGCGGGAACAACCTGCGCTGGGACCGCACGCCGCCCGCGGGCGACGAGCCGTGCCCGCCCACGGTGCCCACCTGCCCGACGACGCAGATGGAGTTCAACCAGAACTGCACCGGCGCCGATCTCGGCCTCACGTGCGTCTTCATGGACACCGCGTACACGTGCACGAAATGCGACGGCACGCTCTGCTTCCAACAGAACCAGTGGAACTCGACGCCGCTCGACGCGAAGTGCCCCGACCCGCTGCCGAACCTCGGCGACGCGTGCGCCGACGAGGGGCTCCAGTGCGACTACAACAGCTGCGCCGACGACCAGGCGATGCACGAGGAGTGGGCCTCGGGCGTGCCGCTCACGTGCCTCGACGGGTACTGGACGTTCTGGAACACGATGATGGCGTGCCTCTGACGTGACCCCGCGCGCCTCGGCGGGCGCGTAGCATGGACATCCATGACGGATGCGGCCGCGGTCGAGGGCGCGGAGGCGAGGGGCGCTGGCGCGCCTGCGGGCGTGCGCGCGGGGATGCTGCGGCGCGCGCTCGTGCCCGCGTTCCGTCGGCTCATGCGGCTCTATTTCCGCGAGGTCGAGGCGGCGGGACCGGCGCCCGAGCCGGGCACCGGCGGGCGCGTCTTCGTCGGCAACCACGTGAACGGGCTCGTCGATCCGATCCTCGTCATCACGTCGGCCGCGTGCACCATCTCGCCGGTCGCGAAGAGCACGCTCTGGAAGATCCCGGGCCTGCGCTTCTTGCTCGACGCGGTCGACGCCGTGCCGATCGTGCGCAAGCGCGACGACCCGACGAAGCCGCGCGGCGCGAACGAGGAGGTCTTCGACAAGGTCGCGTCGGCGCTCGCGGGCGGCCACAACATCCTAATCTTCCCCGAGGGCACGAGCCACAACGAGCCGCACCTCATCGAGATGAAGACCGGCGCCGCGCGCATGCTCGCGCGCGCGCACGAGAACGGCGGGCGCGGCCTCACGTTCCAGGCCGTCGGCCTCGAGTTCGAGGATCGCGACCTCTTCCGCTCGCGCGCGCTCCTCGTGCACGGCCCCGTGCGTCGCGTCGACGACCTGACCGGCGAAGGCGCCGACGGCGACGCCGCTGGCGCAGGTCGCGATCTCGTCGCCGCCATCACGCGCGTCATGCAAGCCGACCTCTCGGAGCTCATCGTCGAGGGCGAGACGTGGCCCGAGAAGCAGCGCATCGCTCGCGTCGCCGCCATGCTCGCGCACGACGAGGGCCACCCGACGCTCGAGCGCTGGAACGAGATCGGTCGCGCGGTCGAGGCAGCGCGCAAGGCGCTCAAGCACGGCGACGAGGCGACGGTGACGCACGTCGGCGCCGCGATCGACGGCTACCACGCGCTGCTCGAGCGCGCCGGCGTGTCCGACGCCGAGATCGCCGCGACGGCGGCGCGAGACCGGCCGAGCCTCGTGCGGCTCGGCGCGCTGGCGCCGCTCGCCGCCGTCGGCGCCGCGCTCTACGCCTTGCCGTATCAGCTGCCGCGCTTCGTCACGAAGTTCCAGCGCACCGACGCCGACGAGGTGTCGACCATCAAGCTCGGCGTGGGCTTGCTCGTCTACCCGGCGTGGGCCGCCGCGCTGGTCGGCGGCGGGTTCGCGCTCTTGCCGGCGCCGGTCGCGGGCGCGTTCGCCGTGGTCGCGATCGCGAGCCCGTTCGCCGCGCTCGCGTGGCTCGACGCGCTGCCCGAGATCGGTCGTCGCCGCCGCTTCGCCGCGCTCGACGCGTCGGTCGTCGCGGAGCTCCGCGGCGCGCGCGCCGAGGTCCTGCGCCTCGTCGACGACGCGCGGGGCCGCGTGCCGACCACGTGACTCGAGGCGCCAGAACGACCGCGCGGCGCCGCGCTCCATCGGTCGTCGACCGGGCTAGGATGCGCCCGCGGCGACGGGCCGCGCCGAGGAGAACGCCGCATGCGCTTCGTGTTCGTCATGGATCCGCTCGACCGCGTCACGCACGACAAGGACACGACGTTCGCCTTCCTCCGCGCGGCGCAGGCGCTCGGCCACACGTCGTTCCATTGCCTCGCGCGCGACCTCGGCGTCGAGGGCGGCGACGCGGTGGGCCGCTGCACGCCGGTCGAGGTGCTGCCCGGCCCGCCGTGGATCGTGCTCCACAAAGACCGCGCCGAGCGCCTCAAGATGCGCGAGCAGCACGCGGTCTTCATCCGCACCGATCCGCCGTTCGATCGCCGCTATTTTTACCTCACGCTCGTGCTCGAGCGCGCGCGCGGCGGGCCCGTCATCGTCAACGACCCACGCGGCCTCCGCGACGCGAACGAGAAGCTCTACGCGCTGAACTTCCCCGAGCTCACGCCGCGCACCATCGTCACGTCGGATCGCGATCGCATCCACGCGTTCGTCGCCGAGCTCGGGGGCGTCGGCATCATCAAGCCGCTCGACGGCGCGGGCGGCGCGGGCGTGCTTCAGCTCCGCGCCGACGACAAGAACGTGCGCGCGATCGTCGACACGCTCACGCACGAGGGCACGCGCATCGCGATGGTGCAGGAGTTCTTGCCCGCCGTGACCGAGGGTGACAAGCGCGTCCTCCTCCTCGACGGCGAGGTCCTCGGCGCCATCCTGCGCGTGCCGCGCGCCGACGAGCTCCGCTCGAACATCCACGTCGGCGGCAGCGTCGTCCCCGCGGAGCTCACCGACAAGGAGCGCGCGATGGTCGCGGCGATGGCGCCTCGCCTGAAGCAAGACGGCCTCGTGTTCGTCGGCCTCGACGTCATCGGCGAGCGCCTCACGGAGGTGAACGTGACGAGCCCCACCGGCATCCAGGAGCTCGGGCGCTTCACCGGCACGAAGCCCGAGGAGAAGGTAATCCGCTGGGTCGAGGAGCGCGCGCCCAAGCTCTGAGCGGCGCGCGGCGCGTCGAGGCGCCGGCCCGCTGTGGCTACTGGCCGCCGGCGCCGCCGGTGCCGCTCGCGCCGCCGGTGCCCGCTGCGCCGCCCGCGCCGCCGGTGCCAGCAGCGCCGCCGGTGCCGCCGCCGTGGGGGTTGCACGGGTCGATGACGCCGCCGCACTCGCCCTGGCAGCTCTGGCACGTGCACGTGTAGATCGGCTCGTAGATCACGGAGGCCGAGGCGAACATCGAGTCGCAGTTGCCGAGGCACGTGTCGTCGCCGGCGCAGCCGCTGACGCACTGGACCCAGCCCTGGCAGGTGTTGTCCTGGATGCACGGCGCCGCCTCGGAGAGGCAGTCGTTCTGCGCGCACTGGAGA
>DASYCF010000570.1:0-1788 GCA_036500365.1 Byssovorax sp. | reverse complement strand
GCCACGCCTGGCACGCGGTGCCTGCCAGGCCGATCGCGTCGAGCGCGACGTACGCCTCGACGAGCGCGCGGTGGATCGCCGCGGTCTGCGGGCGCGTGAGCTCGCCCGTGCCGAGGAGGCGGTTGCCGCGCGCGACTGCCTCGGTGTAGCGACCGGCGCGCACGTCGGCCGCGAGCAGCGGGAGCTCGGCCTCGGCGTGGGCCTGCGTCTCGCGCGCGCGGCCGCCCGCCTCGGCGCGGACGAGCGTGCCGGCGCTCGCGGCCTCCTCGCGCCCCTCGGCCGTGAGCGGCAGGTCGACGAGCGGCACCAGCACGACGGCGCCGCGGTGGACGGGCTTCTCGTGGAGGTGGTTGTACCGGTCGAGCATCCACGCTTTGTCGCGATCGCCCGTGAAGCGGTATGCGATCGTGAGCAGCGTGTCGCCCTGCGCGACGACGTAGCGGAGGTTCCACGGGATCACGATCTCGGAGCCGTCGGACGGCGCCATCCACGGCATCGAGCCGTTCGCGATCGCGAGCACGTCGCTCCGCACGGGGTCGCCGAGCAGCTCGTCCGCGAGGGCGGCCCACGTGTCGGTCGCGAGCGCGCGCCGGTGCGACACGGCGGGCACCTCGAGGCGCATGCCGGGGAGGATCGCCGTCTGGCCGGTCGCCCCCTCGAGGCCGTTCGCCGCGACGAGGAGCTGCTCGAGCTCGACCTTGCCGTACAGGCGCTCGGCGATCGACGCGAGCGTCTCGCCCTTCTTGACGACGTGTGGGAACGCGGCGACGTCGCCCGCGAGCGCGAAGACGGCGCCGGCGGCCGCGAAGGCGGCGATTCGACCGCGAAAATCCACGGCTGACACGCTACCAGAACCGCGCGCGGGGCGGCTCGTCAGCGGGTCGACATCGCCGCGAGCCCGAGCGCAGCTCACCGCGCCAGCATCGCGAGGCCGCAGATCGGCGTCACGCGCGCGCCTCGGCGCCGGTCCTTCGGGCGAGCGCGCGCTGACCGCGACGCGCGGCGGCGCGGCCGATCAAGAACGAGATGACGAGCAGGTGGCGCGCGCGGAGGCCGCTCGCCTCGCCGCGGTAGACGGGCCGGACGACGACCTCGGCGACGCGAAGGCCGCGCCCGGCGAGCGCGCTCAGCAGATCGTTCGGGTAGCCGTAGCCAGGCCACAGCGCGTCGAGCTCGAGCGCGTCGACGGCGCGCGCGGCGATGGCCGTGTAGCCGCATTGGCTGTCGCCCACGCCGAGGCCCGTGGCCCACGCGGTGAGCTGGCCGAACACGGTCGTCCCGACGAGCCTGCCGAGCGGCATCGTGAAGGGAGCGGAAGGGTGCTTCACCCGGTTGCCCTTCACGTAGTCGGCGGCGCCGGACGCGACCGGGGCGACGACCTCCGCGAGGTCGCGCGGGTCCATCTGCCCGTCGCCGGCCATCACCGCGATCACGTCGGCGCCGAGGGCGCGCGCCTCGCGGTAGCCGCGCGCGATGGCCGCGCCGACGCCCTTGCTCGCGCCGTTCGAGACGACGCGCACGCGGTCGCCGCCGGCGCGCCGCGCGAGCTCGGCGGTCGCGTCGCGGCTCGCGTCGTCGACGACGATGACGTGATCGACGAACGCCGGCACGCCGCGCACGACCTCCTCGATGAAGAGCGCCTCGTCGCGCGCGGGGACGACGACGGCGATCGACGGGCGCGGCGCGAATTGCATCGGGCGCATCCTCGCTTGCCGAGGCCCGAGCGTTCAAGCTACGTGAGCCCCGAGATGGTCCCCCCGCCGCGCGCCGCCCTCGTTCGGCGTCGCG
>DASYCF010000569.1:0-4272 GCA_036500365.1 Byssovorax sp. | reverse complement strand
GACGCGGCGAGCCAGCACGTCGCGAGCGCGTCGGCCTCGGCGTCGAACGCGTCACGCGGCGCGAACCTCCTGCGCGCGCGCTCCCAGAACGTCGCGCCGCCGACCGCCTCGCAGAGCGCGGCCTCCTCCTCGAGCTCACGCGCGCGCGCGGCGAGGACACCGCCGAGATCGCCCTCGTGCTCGAGCGCCGCGGCGAGCGCGACGAGCCGCGCGCGCAGCGGGCCGTGCTGCGGCGCCTCCGAGAACACGAAGCTCGGCGCCTCCGCGAGACCGCACGAGGCCACGCGCGCGAGCTCGGCGCGGAGGTTCGTCGGCGTCGCGGCCGCGATCAAGCGCACGGCGGCCGCCGCCTCGGCGAGCGCGGCGCACGCGCGCGCGCACCAGCGGGGCACGCGCAGGGGACGATCGACGACGGGCACCGACGGCACGGCCGCGATTGTAGTCAAAACGAGCCGCGCGTCCGGCGCGATGCGCGATGACGCGCTCCCGTTCCACCGGAGCGACGCGCTCGACGCGACGTGGTAGCGATGCGCGTGACCCGGGCACGCCGACGCTCGATCGCCGCGCTGGGCACCCTGATCGCGGGCGCCTCGACGACGCCGGCGATGGCCCAGGAAATTCGTCTGACGGGCCCGCTCGCGGGGAGCAGCGGACCGACGAGGAACAGGCTCTTCTTCGACGCAGGCGACTACGTCTCGACGAGTCGCTTCGTCGGCCTCTTGCAGCTCGGCCTCGTCCAGGCGCACGCCGGCACCTTCGTCGGGCTCGCGCGCGTGGCGCCGAAGACCGCGACCTACGGGAGCCACGCGGGCGTCGTCGATCTCGCGTTCGTCTCGGCGCGCGACGACGCGTTCGCGGGCGCCCTGCTCGTCAGCACGTGGCGCGCGCGCTCGGAGCACTTCGTCGGCCTCGTCGAGCTCGCGCCGTTCGCGTCGACGCGGCGCTTCGACGGCGTCGCGCAGGTCGGCCTCTTCAACGACGTCGCCTCCATGGACGACGGCAGCTGCCCGTACGTCGCGCTCGCGCAGCTCGGCGGCCTGAACCGCGACGCGTGCATGGTCGCGGCGCTGCGGCTCGGCCTCTACAACGCGTCCTCCGCGACGTTCCACGGCGGCCTCGACCTCGGCGTCGTCAACCGCACCCAGCGCTTCGAGGGCGTCGCCGAGGTCGGCGTCGTCAACGTAGGGCGCGACGCGGCGCGCGACGTCGTGACGCTCTCGCTCGCGAACCTCGGCGCGCGCGACTTCGCCGGCGTCGCCGAGCTCGGCGTCTTCACCTGGAACGCGCGGAGCTTCGAGGGCGTCGTCGAGGCCGGCGTCGTGAACCTCGCCGGCTCGAACTGGAGCGGCGTCGTCCAGATCGGCGTCCTCAACGAGGTCGGCGACGCCACGTCGCGCGCGCTCTTCTCCGGGCGTCGCGAGATCGACTTCCGGCAGGAGCGCGACTTCTCCTTCCACGGTCTCCTGCAGCTCGGCGTGGGCAACGCGCTCGACTCGAGCTTCTATGGCGTCGCCGAGATCGCGCTCGGCATCAACCACGCGCGTGACGACTTCCGCGGCCTCGTCCAGATCGCAGGCGTCGTCGACTGGACCGAGCGAGACGCCTTCGGTCTCGGCCTCGTCGCGCCGCTGAACGTCGTCGGCCGCGACTTCTCCGGCCTCGCGATGGCGGGCGCGGTGAACGTCGCGACGTCGGTGCACGGCGCGCAGATCGGGCTCGTGAACGTCGCGCGCGAGCTCCACGGCGTGCAGCTCGGCGTCGTCAACGTCGGCGGACCACGCGCGCTCGCCGCCGTGCTCCCGGTCGTGAACGTCGGGCTGTGAGCGGCGCGGCTACTGCTCGAAGCAGTAGAGCCGCACGTTGTCGCGGTCGCAGAACTGCTCGAACGCGCTCGTCCACGTGAGGTCGGACTGCGTGTCTTGGCCCACGGTGCTCGTGTTCGTGCCGCTCGTCATGCTCCAGTCCGTGCAGTACGTGTCGCCGGCCGGCGTCCCGTCGACGTTCGTGCCCGTCCACACCTCCGAGAGCGGCTGCATCGCGTCGGTCTCGTCGACGTTGATCGAGCTCGAGAGCGCGCCGCTCGTGAGCTGGGCGTAGTCCTGCGCGACGACGGTGAGGTCGAGCAGCGCGTACGGCACCTTCGACTGGTTGAAGTGCGTCGACGGCGAGCTCGAGCCGTCGCTCAGCCACGCGAACCACGTGCCGCCGAGGCCCTGCTGATTGGCGAACGACTGGCAGAGCGCGTCGCCGCCGGCGGCGCCGCCGAAGGTCGGCAAGATGACCTGCGACGTGACGAACACGCGCCGCCACGCGGTCTCGCAGCCGTCGTCGTCCTGGTTCGCGGGCGGCGTGTCGCCGTCGCCGAAGCCGACGTCGCACGTGGGCTCGCACGCGCCCGCGTCGCACGCGCGCTGGACGGCGTTGCGCGTCGAGCAGGGGCGGGCGCACGCGCCGCAGTTGTCGGGGTCTTGATCGAGATCCTTGCACTCGCCGTTGCAGAGCGGGAACGGGCACCCGCCGCCGCCCTCGCCGCCGACGCCGCCGACGCCGGTGGTCGCGCCGCCGACGCCGGGCGCGCCGCCGCCGCCCATGCCGGCGCTGCTGCTCGGTCCCGGGCCGGGCCCCGTGCCGGTCATCGGACCTGGGCCCGGGCCGACCGTCGACGTCACGGTGGACGACACCGTCGGCCCTGGACCGGGGCCGGGGCCGTGGCTCGAGCTCGACGTGTGCAGCGCCTCGCCGCCGCCTCCAGCGGCGTCGACATAGAACGGGTCCTTGCCGGGGCAGCCCGCCGTCACGAGCGCGGCGGTGAGCGGGAGCGCGACGCCGAGCGCGACGCCGAGCCCGCGCGCGCGACCTTCGATGTTCGAGCTCCGCATGTGTTCGGTCTCCTTTTCAGAAGGTCTGCTCGAGCGTCGCCGACGTCGGCCCGAGCACGAGGCCGGTGCGCTCGCCGCTCGGTCCGTGGCGGAGCGCGAGGCCGAAGCCGAGGCCGACGCCCATCGCCGCGACGCCTGCGGCGCCGAGCCCGACGAACAGATCGAAGCCGCGGGTCTCGCGCGCGCGGGCCGACGAGAAGTCGTACGAGCGCGGGCAGCCGCGGAGGGTGCCGCCGCCGCAGTGCGAGTCGATGTCGCCGCCGGCCGAGCGCGAGTCGATCTCGAACACGACCGCGGCGACCGAGAGCGCGACGCCCGCGCCGCCGACGATCCACGGCCAGATCGGTGCCTTGTACGGCGTGGGCGGCGGCGGCGGAGGCGGCACGACGACGGGCTTCGGCTCGGGCTCGAGCGCGATCGCGACGGCCTTCTCGTCCTTGTCCTTGCCGAGGTCGACCTGCGCGGTGAAGCGCCGGTAGCCCTTCGCGGTCGCGACGATCTCGAGCGGGCCGGGGTCGTGGATAACGGCCTTGTTCCACGAAGCCTTCGGCCACGGCTTGCCGTTGACCTCGAGCGTGAGCCCTTCGAGCGAGGCGACGGCAGGCGGCACCTCGACGCGCACGCGCGAGAGCTTCGTCGCGAGCTCGTCGCGGAGCTGCGTCGCGACGGTGACCGCCTCGGGGAACTTCACCTTCATGCCCACGCGGATCGCGTGGTCGAACTCGCTCCACGCGCTCGCCGTCTTGCCCTGGCGTCGGTGGCACTCGGCGAGGTTCAAGAGCGTGTCGCCGCGCTCGGCGAGGGCGTAGCTCTTCTGGAGGACGACGCACGCCTCGTCGAGGGTGGAGTTCTTCTCCATGAGCAGGTGGCCGCGATCGAAGAGCTGCTCGGCCTCGTCAGGCGCGGCGCGCGCGACGCCGGGCGCGAGCGCGAGCGTGAAGGCGACGGCGGCGACGACGAGGCTCGAACGGGCGCGCATCAAGGAGACCCCGGCTTCTTGTAGACCTGCCATTTCTCGAACGGGTTCGGCGGCGCGGGCGCCTCGGAGGGCGCGGGCGGCGTCGCCGCGGGCGCGGCCGTGGCCGTCGGCCGCGCGGTCGGCATCGGGCCGGGCAAGCGCACGACGCCTGCGTCCGGGCGACCGGCGTCCGGCTCGCCCGCGTCGACGCCCGCGTCCTCTTCTTCGGGCGCGGCGCTCGCGGTCGCGGTCGCCGTCGGCGCGGGCGCCGCCGCGGGCGCGGGCTTCGGCTTCGTCTTGGTCTTCGCGGCGACCGCGATGACCTTGCGCGGGTCGCTCGTCTCGACCTTCTCGGTGCTCTCGATCATCTGCCGCGCGTCGCCGGCGGCCACGTAATAGAGGTCGAGCGCGGCGAGCGGGTAGTACGCGTACTGC
>DASYCF010000568.1:0-2730 GCA_036500365.1 Byssovorax sp. | reverse complement strand
CGGATACACGGCGAGGACGTCGGGCCGATCGCGCGGATCGAGGCGCTCGACGAGCTCGACGACGGCGGCGGGGCCGTGCACGGACGCGCGCGCGAACGGGAGCCCGCGGAGCCCGCCGAGGCCGAGCCCGTCGATCGCCGGGAGCTCCGACACGTAGGCGAGCGCGCCCGCGTCGTTGACGAAGATGCGCCGCGGCCGCGGCGACGCCCGCGCGAGCCTCCTCGCCGCGGCCACCTGCTGATCGTGCACGTTCGCGCTCGCGGTCGCGAAGTGCTCCATCTGCGCAGGGAACACGCGCGCCGGGCCGACGAGCGTGGCGACGAGACCGAGCGCCGCGGCGGCGCGACGCGCGGGTCGACCGCGTGACCTCCACACCGCGCACGCGCCGAGCGACGCCGCGAAGACGAGGCCGAGGACGGCCGGCGCCGCGTAGCGCAGGTTCTGAAAGCGCGCCGTCGCGTTGAGGCACACGAGCGCGGACGACCCAGCGGCGCCGAGCGCGAGCGCGAGGACGGCGCGGCGAGCGCGGGGCGACGCGACGCCGAGCCCGACGAGCGCGATCGGCGCGAGCGCGAGGAGGCCGCCGCCGAACGCGAACACGAGCGCCTGCTCTCGAAGCGCCGCCGCGTTCTTGACGACCTCGAGCGCGATCTCGGCGGGCGACGCGTACGGGTTCGTCGCGACGAGCTTGCGCACGGCGCCGGCGGCGAGCGGCTCGCCCGTGAACGCGAGGTTCGCCGTCGTCTGCGCGCCGAGCAGCGCGCACGTCGGCAGCGCGGCGCGCGCGAGCGCGAGGATCGCGGACCCGGCGCCCGCCGCGTGCGCGACGGCGACGACGAGCGGCGCGACGAACGCGGCGCCCTCGGGCCGCGTCGCGACGAGGGCCGCGAACCAAAGCCCCGCGAGGAGCTCGGCGCGCGGGCGCGTCGCGGGCGGAGACGCCTCGACGCGGGCGAGCGCGCGCACCGACCGGCCGAGGACGGCGGCGAAGAGCGCCGTCTCCATGCCCGAGCACAGGCTCCAGTCGACGAACGGCACGCAGACGACCGCGAGGGGCGCCGTCCACCGAAGCCACGGCGGCGCGCCGCGCCCGAGCGCGAAGATCGAGCGCATCGCGTCCGCCGTGCACGCCACGCCGAGCGCGCCGGCGGCCCAGCCGAGCGCGAGCCCCCGCACCCCGACGAGCCACGCCGGCGCGAGGAGCGCGGGATAGAGCAGGCTCGTCGCACCCGACGAGTAGCCGTTGCCGGGCACCCACTCCATCGGGTGACCGAGCGCGAGCGAGCGCGCGAACCCGAAATGAATCAGCACGTCGTCGAGCGGCAGCGGCGGATCCCCCGACGTGCGCGCGACGGCCGGGGCCCAGAACGCGGCGAAGAGCGCGAGCGCGACGACGTGCGCGCACACGGCGAACGCGCGCGATCCTGCCCCGTCCTCTGCGCGCACCGCGGCGTCCATCCGACGCCCGCGCGCCCGCGGCAACTCGCGGCCCGTCGCTCCGGGGCCCCCGGCGTCGCGCGCCTTGTCGAGACGGGCCGCGGCTGCGACGCTTCGGGCATGACGACCGCGCCGACGCTCGACGGGGACGCGATCGAGCCGCGTGCGTTCGATGGTGAGCGCGTCGGCGTGGCGCGCGTCGGCCGGGCGCGCAAGGCCGCGTGGGCGGCGGCTGGGTTCTTCGGCGCGCTGACGCTCGGGGCGCCCGGCGTCTCGGTCGATCTCGTCGCCGTCACGCTGCCGGCGTGCGCGCTCGCGCTCGTGGCGCTCGTCGTCGTCGGCCATCGCGAGCCGAGCGCGCTCAAGTTCGCGCGCTCGCCAGGTCGCGTCGTCGTCGACGAGGGGCGCGTCACCGTCACGGCGAAGGGCGTCGCGCACGCGTTCACGCGCGGCGACGTCGTCGAGGGGTGGCTCGAGCCGCTCGCGCACGAGGCCGTCGTCCTGCGCCTCGCGAGCGGCGACGTCGTGGGCTTCGACGTCGGCGACGAGGCGCGCGCCAAGCGTCTGCTCGAGGAGCTCGGGGTCTCGCCCGCGCAGCGGACCGTGCGCGTGCGGCTCGCGAGCCCGGCGTCGCAGCGACGCTTCGGCCGCGCGCTCTCGGTCGCCCTGCTGTTCGTGCTCGGCGCGTTCGGGCTGACGAACACGCTGCTGCTCGCGGTCGAGGGCGTGCTCGCGCTGCTCCGCGACGGGCCCGTCGGGATCGCGATGCTGCTCGTCGCGTTGCCGCTGCTGCTGCTCGTGCTCGCGGCGATGTCGCTCGCGGCGCAGTACCTCGCGCGGCCGCTCGCGGTGATCGGCGCCGACGGCCTCGACGTGCGCAGCTTCTTGCGCCGTCGCTTCGTGCCGCTCGCGAGCGTCGCGTCGGTCGACTTCGACGGGCGGCGGGTGCAGCTCGCGCTGGTCGACGGCCGCGCCATCGCGCTCGCGCCGTCGACCGCGGAGGCCGGTGAGCTCCTCGAGGCGCGCCTGCGTGAGGCGCTCGGCGCGGCGAGGAGCGGCGTGGCCGAGGCGAAGCTCGCGCTGCTCGACCGCGCCGGCGCGACGGTGGACGCGTGGCGCGCGCGCCTCGTCGAGCTCTCGAGCGCGTCGGGCTACCGCGACGTGCGCCTCGACGCGAGCGACCTCTACGCGGTGCTCGAGGACGCGAAGTGCACGCGCGAGCGACGCGTCGCCGCGGCGTTCACGCTCGCGTCGCGCGGCGGCGACGGCGCGCGCACGCGCCTGCGCGTCGCC
>DASYCF010000567.1:0-4305 GCA_036500365.1 Byssovorax sp. | reverse complement strand
GGGCGGTCGTCGGCGCGCTCGTCGGGTTCGCCGGGCCGATCGCGGGCGTCGCCGTGGCCGATCTCGACGGCGATGGCCTGCTCGACGTGGCCGCGACGGACGCGACGGCGGGCGTCGTGCGCACGGCGCGCGGCGCGGGTGACGGCACCCTCGTGGCCTCGAACGACCTCGACGCCGGCGCCGATCCGCTGGCGGTCGTCGCCGCGGATCTCGACGGCGACGGCCGCGCCGACCTCGCCGTGGCCTGCGCCGCGCCGCCTTCGCTCCTCGTGTTCACCGCGCGCTGACCGCGTCACGAAGACGCAGTCGCCGCCCGAGAGCCGACAGTCGAACATGTCGGGACGGACACCACCCAGCGACACGGCCCTCGCCCGACTCGCGGGGTTCGGTCGCCATGCCAAGGATGGATGACATGAAAAGCACCACCGCTCGCCTCGGCCTCCTCCTCACGGTCCTCTTCCTCGGCGCCTGTCACGGCCGCTTCCGCTGCGTCAGCGCGCAGGGGATCGGCGACGACGCGCCCGCGAACGACGCCCCCTCGACGCAGGCCGACGCGCCCTGAGCGCGAGGCCTCGGGTCACTGCGCCGGCGCGCACGTCGAGACGCCGGCGCCGACGACCCGCAACGGGATCGTCGTCTCGACGTCGGACGCGTCACCGCTCACGCGCGTCACCGTGGTCGGCGGCGCCGCCTCGCTCGACGTGAAGATGAAGAAGTCGCCGCCCCAGAACGCGAACGCGAGATCCTCGTTGCTCGTGCCAGTCATCGGGACGAACTGCTGCGAGAGGATGGTGGCGTTCGTCTTGTCGATCTGCGCGATCGTGCCGCCCGGCATGCCGGTCTGAATGAAGAACCCGAACAGCCGTCCGTCGCCCGTGCCCGTCATCTCGAGCGCGTCGCCAGGATTTTCCGAGAACGGGTTGATGAAGTTGAGCTGGAAGGTCGTCGTGTCGATCGTCGCGAGGCCCTTTGACACGGTCGTAGTGCCACTGATGTCTGCAACGTAGAGCTTCTCGCCGGGGTCGTCCGTGTCTGACGAGTACCCCATGCCGAACCTCTCGAAGCCGGACTGTCCCGAGATGTACGTCGTGTCCTCGCACGACGCGTCGCGCGTGCTCACCTTGTAGAGGCTCCCATCCTCGTACACGGCGTACGCGGTGCCGTTGCGCGCGACGCCCATCGAGAACGGATTGCCTCCCTCGAATGGGCAGTTGATGACGCCGATGTCGTGATACGTCTTCAGCGGCGGGTCGTAGGCGAGGAGGTGGGCCTCCTCCGTGATCAGGTAGATGAACGTCTTCGTCCCGCCTTCGGGGCACTCGTCGGGGGGCGGGATGACGTCCTCTTGCACGTCGGGCGCGGCGTCGAAGGCGTCGGGGCCGGCCTCGGGCATCATGCCGCCCTTCGACGTGTCGCCGGCGACGATCTCGGGGACGGGCAGGCCGGTGCGCGCGCCGCACGAGGTGACGAGCGCGATCGACGCCCCGAGGCCGAACGTCGCGGCGATCGCGTGCGCGCCGAGGCTGCCTGCGGCGAACGATTTGGACCTCCTGCGCAAAGCCACGGCGCACCGTGGGATCGCGCCGGCGCGCGGTCAACAGGGCCGCGCGCGCTGGCGCGTGTCGAAGCGCGAGGTCGCCCGCGCGAGGCGTCAGCCCGCGAACGACGCGCAGCCGAGGCTCGCGGGGACCGAGCCGAGGACCAGCGCGAGCGCGACGACGAGCAGGGCGAACACGAGCACGCCGAACAGCAGCGGACGGCTCTCGGCGAACTCCCAGGCGAGCGCGAGGATCTCGCCGGCGCGTCCGAACGGCGGGACGGGCGTCGGATCGCCAGCGAGATCGAACCGCGGCGTCGACGCGGGCGGCTCGGGCCGCGTGACGAGCTCGCGCCGCGCGACCGGCGCCACGTCGATCGGCGCGCGCACGCGCTCGCGGTACGGCGAATCGGGATCGGACGCGCGCGGGAGCGGGAAGCCGATCGGCTCGTCGCGCTCCACGTCGGTCATGCGCTTCGAACGCTAGCAGTCGCGCCTCGGCGCGCACGAGCTCTCGACTACGGCGCGTCGTCGTCCTCGGGCTTGTCGCCGCCGCGGAGGCCGAGCGCGCGCGCCTTCTTGTAGAGGTGGCTCCGCTCGAGGCCGAGGCCGCGCGCCGTCGCCGCCATCTGTCCGCCGTGGTGGCTCATCGCCTCCTCGAGGATCTGCCGCTCGGCCTCCTCGGCGAGGACCTTGAACGGGACGCCCGCGCGGAAGAGCTGGCCCTTCACCGGCGTGGCCGCGGCGCCGACGCAGTTCTTCACGTCGTCCGCCTCGATGCGCTCCTCGGGCGTCAGGATGACGAGCCGCTCGATGACGTTGCGCAGCTCGCGCACGTTGCCCGGGAACGAGTACGCGGCGAGCGCGGCGACGGCGCCGTCGGTCAGCACCATGCCGGCGCGATCGTTCGCGTGCACGGCGAGCGCGAGGAAGTGCCGCGCGAGGAGCGGGATGTCGTCGCGCCGGGCGCGGAGCGGCGGCAGCGAGAGCGGCAGCACGTTGAGGCGGTCGTACAGATCCGGTCGAAATCCGCCCGATTTGCAGGCCTCCTGCAGATCGCGGTTGGTCGCCGCGACGACGCGCACGTCGACCTTGATCGTCTCGTGGCCGCCGACGCGCTCGATCTCGCGCTCCTGGAGCACGCGCAGGAACTTCGCCTGCATCGGGACGGGCATGTCGCCCACCTCGTCGAGGAAGAGCGTGCCGCCGCTCGCGCGCTCGAACTTGCCGCGGCGCTGCTTCGTCGCGCCGGTGAAGGCGCCGGCCTCGTGGCCGAACATCTCGCTCTCGATGAGCTCGCTCGGCACGGCGGCGCAGTTCATCTTCTCGAGCGTGCTCTTCGCGCGCTTGCTCTGCGCGTGGATGGCGCGGGCGACGAGCTCTTTCCCGGTGCCGCGCTCGCCGTGGATGAACACGGTCGCCGTCGCCTTCGCGGCGCGCGCGATCTGCTCGCGGAGCTCGACCATCGCGCGCGACCCGCCGAGGAGCTCGCTCTCGTGGCCCGTCTGCGCGCGCAGCTCCTTCGCCTCGGCCTCGGCGCGGACGAGGCGCAGCGTGTTGTCGAGCACGAGCAACAGGCGGTCGGTCGAGAGCGGCTTCTCGAGGAAATCGAGCGCGCCGAGCCGCGTCGCCCGCACGGCGGCGTCGACCGTCGCGTGGCCGCTCATCATGACGACGGGCATCTCGCTGCCGCCCGCGCGCAGGCGCTTCAGGAGCTCGACGCCGTCGCCGTCGGGCAGCGACACGTCGAAGAGCGCGATGTCGTAGCTCTTCTTGTGGAGCTTCTCCTCGGCGATCGCGACGCCGCCCGCGACGTCGACCGCGTAGCCCTCGAGCGTGAGCGCCTTTTGGAGCGTCGTGAGGATGGAGGGCTCGTCGTCGAGAACGAACACGTGACCGCGCGGCATGCCGAGACCGTAGCGCGTCCGGCTGCCCCCCGCGCGCGTGGAATTCGGTCGTCGATGCAGCAGACGAGGCAGCCGGGCCGCTCGACGCGTCAGAGGAGCCCGCTCAGCGTGAGGGCGCCGCCGTCGCCGACCCGCGCCGGCTGCCAGCCAATCCACATCGGCCTCGGGCGCTGCTCGTCGGTGCGGTGGAGTCGCACGGTGAGCACGCCCACACCCGCGCCCACGAGCGTGCCCGTGATGACGTCAGTCGGGAAGTGGTCGGCCGCGCGCACGCGCTCGATGTCGATGAACGTGGTGATGCCCGTGCCGACGAGGAGCGTCGCCCACGGTCGCCACGAGTGCCGCGAGCGCTCGAACGCGAGGTACGTCGCCGTCGCCGTCACAGCGCCGGCGGCCGACGCGTGGCCGGAGAAGAACGAGAGGTTCGAGTCGGTCGAGTTGTTGTCGGCCTTGGGGTTCGCGAAGTGCTGGATATAGGCATACGGGCGCGGCCGCCGCACCGCGAACTTCGCCACGTTGGTGAGCGACTCCGTGATCGCGAGCGATTCGCCGTAGATCATGAAGTCGACCAGGAACGTCCGCGTGTTCTTCTCGCGCAGGCCGCTGAGGATGGGATCGAGCGCGGCGTAGCCGACGACGGCGTAGAGGCCGATGTTCGAATACGTCGCCGCGTTCGGATCCGGGTGCTGCGTGACGGCGCCGCGGTCGATCGAGAGGAGGCTGCTCGTCTGGAAGTCGGCGGCGATCTTCTGCGGCCGGAGCTCGCCGGTGCCGACGAGCAGGCTCGACAGCACGGCGATGCCCGCGCTGATGCCGAGGACCGCGCCGTCGGCCACGGGGTCGGCGGCGAAGAGCGCGCGC
>DASYCF010000566.1:0-1528 GCA_036500365.1 Byssovorax sp. | reverse complement strand
CTTTAGGGGTCACCCCACCGCACGGTAGCGGCCGGCGTTCTCCACGACGCGGCCCTCGCGCTGGAGCTTCTCGAGGTGCGATTGCAGGCTCAAGATGCCGATCGGCCACGTGTGCGGCGAGGTATCGCGGTACGCGATGCCGACGAGGTTCTCGGCCGTGCCGCCTTGCGGGCCGACGTCCACGAGCGCCCGGAGGACGTCGTGCTCGCGCGTCTGCCGCTCGCGAATGAGGCTGCGGAAGACCTCGGTCGGCTCGAGGACGGCGGGACCGTGCGCGGGCAACGCACACGCGGCGCCGAGGCCCGCGAGCCGCTCGAGCCCCGCGAGGTAGCTCTGCATGTCGCCGTCGCCGGGCGCGATCAAGATCGTGCCGACGCTGGCGATCATGTCACCGGCGATGATGGTCTTCGAGTCGGCGTTCCACAGGCAGAGGTGCCCGGGCGCGTGACCCGGCGTGTGGAGCACGTTCCAGCGCTCGCGCGTCGGGCCGTCGAGCTCGAAGGTGTCGCCGTCGACGAGGAGACGCCCCGGCTTCGGCCCGCCGACGCGAGCCCACGTCTCCTCGTGCATCCACACCGGCACGCCGAGCTCGCGCGAGAGGACGTCGAGACCTCCCACGTGATCGTCGTGATGGTGCGTCGCGAAGATGGCGACCGGCCGACGACCGGCGGCCTGTAGCCCACGGACCCACTCGATCCACGCGCGCTGCTCCGCCTCGAAGGGCGTCGCGGGCTCGACGAGGACGACGTCCCGGCTGCCGAGCGCGTAGCTGTTGGTGTGCGTCGCGGGCGGGAGCGTGGGCGTGCGCGCGGCGTACGTGACGATCGACGACGCGCTCACCTCGTTCGGTTGAATCGGGCGTTCGACGGGCACCGCAGGAGCGGCCGGCGCCATCGACGGCGCGCGTTCGACGGGCGCGGCGCTCCCGAGCTGACGAGCGACGCGCGACGCGAGGTCACGCGCGGTTCCGCGTTGAAGGAGCGCGAGGAGCGGCACGTCCAGATCGAGCTCCTTCGCGATGCGCATCTGAAGATCGACGGCCGAGAGCGAGTCGTAGCCGACGGTGTCGAGCGGTTCGTCCGCGCCGAGCGCGTTCTCGTCGAGCGCGAGCACGCCCTCGACGGCCGAGGTCAGGTACCCCGTGAGGCGTTCGACGCGCTCGGCGGCCGAGAGCGCCTCGAGCGTGCCGCGATCGAGCGCCGCGGCGCCGGTGACCGCGACCGGCTCGGCCGATGCCACGCTCGACGAAGAGGGCGCGAGGGAGGAGAGAAGCGGCATCGACGCGTACGCCGGGTCGCGCGCGAGCTCGTCCCAATCGGTGCGCGTGACGATCGCCACGCTCGCGTCTTCGGCCACGAGTCGATCTTGGAGATTGAGCGCGTCCTCCGTCGTGAGGCTCGTCGCCTTCCAATCGCGACGACGCGCGTTCGGCGCATCGCCCGCGTGCGCGCGCGCGGCCATTCCGGCCTCGGCCCACATCCCCCAGTGGATGCAGAGCGCCGTCTTTCCGTGCGCGCGGCGATTCCAC
>DASYCF010000565.1:0-18499 GCA_036500365.1 Byssovorax sp. | reverse complement strand
CGACGTCTTCCTCGCCGACCTCGCCGCCGTGAAGGACCCGGGCTGCACCGGCCTCACGCTGGCCGACACGACGATCATCACCGTGCACGGCGACACGCCGAAGGACTCGTACAACTCGAACGGCTGGCCCGATGGGACCTCGAGCAACGCGAACTGGCTCTATGCCATGGGCAACGGCTTCCTGAAGACGGGTTGGTTCGGCGGCGTGCACCAGAACGGCAACGTCGACGGCTTCGACCCTTCGACGGGCGACACCGTACCTGGTCAGTCGAGCAACACGACGGCCGCGTCCGCCGGCGCCGCCGT
This sequence comes from Byssovorax sp., assembly GCA_036500365.1. Classification (GTDB taxonomy): domain Bacteria; phylum Myxococcota_A; class Polyangia; order Polyangiales; family Polyangiaceae; genus DASYCF01. Next base: position 18,193 of record DASYCF010000565.1, on the reverse strand, counting down.
CGCGTACGCCGTCGCCAAGGGCGACATCCGCCGCGTGCAGGACTTCTACACGGGCCCTGCGCTCGATGGCATCGTCAACCCGACCGCCATCATGTAGCCAGTCAACGAGGCGGCAGCGACATGCCGGGCTGCGAGCCGGGCATGACGTTGCCGTTCGCGTTCGTGCCCGAGGTGCTGCGCTGGCCGCGGACACCGCCGACGCCGCCCCAGTACGTGCGCTGCGGCCTCCGCTGATCGCACGGGTCTCCGGGGTCGCACGGTGCGACGACGACCTGCCGGATGGCGGGCTTGGGCGCGTCGGCGCCGCTCTCGGCCGCGATGCGCTTCTCGATCGCGAGCGCCTCGTCGAGCTGGCTCTGCGTGCTCTGCGGCGGACGCGGAGGCGGCTGCGGAGCGGCCTTGTCGGCGGTCGTCGACGCGACGGGCGACGGCGGCAGCTGCTGCGGCGGCGAGCGCACGTCGACCGAGCGCGGCTTCTCCTCCGTCGGCTCGGCGTCAGCGGGCGCCTCGGACGCGGACGGCGCCGCGGCGGCGTCGACGTCGGCCGGCGGGGGCGATCCGCGTCGCGCGTGCGCCACACCGCCGACGACGCACGCGAGGGCGAGCACGCCGAGGCCCGTGAGCAGGTACGTCGTCGTCGACGTGCGCGGCTTCGCGTCGTCGGCGGCGGCAGCGGCGGCGCGGCGGCACAGCGTGCAGAGGCCGTCGGGGCCGACCGCGAGGTCGTGCTCGGCGCAGCGGTCCCGCGGGACGCCCTCGTCGCTCTCCATCTCTCGACCTCCGGTGATGCGCCGTCCAGGGTAGCACCTCGGGCGTCGAAGCTCCTATCCTCGGCCCGATGCCCGCACTCGACTACGATCTGTTCGTCATCGGCTCCGGGCCCGCCGGACACCGCGCCGCCATCCAGGCCTCGAAGCTCGGCAAGCGCGTCGCCATCGCCGAGCGCAGCCACGCGCTCGGCGGCGTCAGCGTCAACACGGGCACGATCCCGAGCAAGACGCTTCGCGAGGCGGTGCTGCACCTCTCCGGCTACCGCGAGCGCGGCCTCTACGGCGCGTCGTACACGGTGAAGCAGCACATCACCATGGCCGACCTGCTCTTCCGCACCGAGCACGTCATGCGCCACGAGCTCGACGTCGCGCGCCATCAGCTCCAGCGAAACGACGTCGACGTCGTCGCGGCCGAGGCCTCGTTCGTCGACCCGCACACGCTCAAGCTCGTCCCGCGCGACGACGAGCACGGCGTGCGCGTCGTCACGGCGAAGAAGATCATCCTCGCCGTCGGCACGACCGCCACGCGCGACGCGCACATCCCGTTCGACGGCAGGCACGTGCTCGTGAGCGACGACATCCTCCGGCTCGACAAGCTCCCGCGCTCGCTCGCCGTGGTCGGCGCGGGCGTCATCGGCTGCGAGTACGCGAGCCTCTTCGCCGCGCTCGGCGTGCGCGTCACGCTGATGGACAAGCGCACGCAGCTCCTGCCATTCGTCGACCGCGAGGTGACCGACGCGCTCGCGTACCAGCTCCGCCAGAACCGCGTGACGCTGCGCCTCGGCGAGGAGGTCAAGGGCATCACGAAGGTGACCGACGAGCGCGGCGACGCCGTGCGCATCGAGCTCGCGAGCGGCAAGCAGATCCTGAGCGAGAGCGCGCTCTATTCCATCGGCCGCTCCGGCGCGACCGGCTCGCTGAACCTCGCCGCGGCCGGGCTCGCCGCGGACGCGCGCGGTCGCCTCGAGGTGAACGCGCAGTACCAGACCTGCGTGCCGCACGTGTACGCCGTCGGCGACGTCATCGGCTTCCCCGCGCTCGCGTCGGTCAGCATGGAGCAAGGCCGCCTCGCCGCGTGTCACGCGTTCGATCGCGACTCGACGAGCGTGCGCGAGCTCTTCCCGCTCGGCATCTACACGATCCCCGAGATCTCGACCGTCGGCTCGAACGAAGAGCAGCTCACGGAGCGCGGCGTCCCCTACGAGGTCGGCAAGGCGCACTACCGCGAGATCGCGCGCGGCCAGATCCTGGGCGACAGCTCGGGCCTCCTCAAGCTCGTCTTCCACCTCGAGACGCGCGAGCTCCTCGGCGTTCACATCATCGGCGAAGGCGCGAGCGAGCTCATCCACATCGGCCAAAGCGTCATGGCCTTTCACGGCACGGTGGACTACTTCGTCAACACGGTCTTCAACTATCCGACGCTCGCGGAGTGCTACAAAACCGCCGCGTTCGACGGCATCAACCGCCTTGCGCGCTGACGCGGACGTAGGGAAGTTCCTGAACGCGCCTGTCTTGGCATGTGCAGAGATCGTACAGCTGTAGCGAGTCGAGACGCGCTGATTCCAGACAGACGCAGCGTGTCGGGACAGCCATGCTCGTGCGGCGGCGGCGGCTGTTCGAGCGGCGGAGAGTCGTTGCTCGGGCGATCACGGTGAGGTATTTTATGCAGGTGCAATCCAGCGCTTCCTCGCTGCCGGCGTGGCCGGTTCGAGTGCGCGCCGTCGAGCCTACCGCCGGGGGAGCGGTCCTCTGGCGATATCGAGGCGGCGTCGTCCTCACGGCCATCGCGAAGCTGAACCTCGCGTGGGTGCCCGACGGGCCGATGCGGCCAGTCGCAGGCGCGGAGCTCCACCTCGCCGATCGACACGTCGGCGACGACGTGCGGCGGGGCCTCGTCGCCTCGAGCGACCTCGCGCCCCACCGGTCGAAGGCGGACGTCGTCATCACCGGGCACGCGGTCGTCGCGGGCGCGGGCCTCCTCCGCGTGGCGCTCTCCGGCGACCGCGTGGTGCTCGACAAGACGATCTCCGTCGTCGATCACGGGCCCGCGTCGATGCAGGGCCCCGCGCGCGTGCCCATCGCGTACGAAGAGGCGCTCGGCGGGCCGAGTCGTGACGACAACCCCGCGGGCACGACGTCGCCGCGCCTGCTCGACCCCTCGAACCCGGCGCGCGTCGCGTGCTTCGCGCCGATCCCGCAGAGCTGGCCCGCGCGCAACCGGCTGCTCGGCGGGCTCGATCGGCGCGCGATCGACGGCGTGCGCCTCGACGTGCCCGCCGCGATCGACTGGAGCTTCTTCCAGGCCGCGCCGCCGGATCAACGCGTCGACTTCTTGAGCGGCGACGAGTGGCTCCTGCTCTCTGGCTTCACGGCTGGTCAGCCTGTCTTGCGCACGCGGCTCCCTTCCCTCGTGGGCGTGGCGGAGCTTCGAGGTCACGGGGCGCCGTCGCAGTCGATCGACCTCCGCGTCGACACGCTCCACGTCGATCTCGATCGTCGAGAGTGCAGCGTCGTCCTGCGCGGCAAGGCGTCGCTCCCGGCGACCGTCAGCGCGTCGAACCTCGATCTCTCCGTTCGGATCGACGCGCGTCGACCGGCGTGGTCCGCGGGTGCGCCGGCGCGCTCGCCGACGCCGGCGCCCGGGCACCTCGACAAGCACACGGTGGAGTTTCGACTCGACGCGATGCTGGCCGGACCGGGCGCCGCGCTGCCGTTCGCGCCGACGGCGGCGAGCGCTCCGGCGCGGCCGGCGGCGGAGATCGCAGGGGCGCCCTGGGCCGCCGCCGCGGCGACGCCCGCGCCCAAGGTGACGCCTGGTCTCAAGGCGACGTTCGGTCTCGCGGGCCTCCCGAGCTCGGCGCGCGAGGTCGTGCAGCGGCTCGCGCCCCTCCCCGACGCGCCCGCTCCGCCCGCGCTCGTGACGGCGCCCGCCGCGCCGGCGCTCGTCGCGTCCCCGCCTGCCATGAAGAGCGAGCCTCCGCCGCGGCGCTCGGACAGGCCCGCTCCGCCGCCCGCGGTCGTCGCCGAGGCGCCGCCGCCGCCGAAGGTCGAGCCGCCGCCGCCGAAGGTCGAACAGCCGCCGGCGCCGAGGATCGTCGCGGCGGAGCCCCCTCCGGCGCCGCCGCCGTCGAGGGACGCGTCGGCCGTCTACACCACCGCCTCTCCCGAGAAGCCCATGCGCGTCGCGCCGCCGCCGCCTGCGCCGCCCCGGCGAGAGTCCGCCGCGTCCGAGGCAGTGCGCGGAAGCGTCTACGGCAGGTTCGGCCCGCTGCGTAAGTAGGACGTCGAGGCAGCCATTCAACCTGGCGGTTCACCGCCGAGACGAGCACCACGCATGGACAAGAACTTCGTCACCGTCCGTCTCACGTCACCGCATTTCGACTGCGACCGGATGCAGGTGCGCACGCTCGACGGGCGCGAGGCGATCTCCGGCGGATACAGCTTCGTCGTCGAGGTCGTCACGCTCGGCGAGTCGGAGCTCATCCAGAGCCAGGTCGTCGCGGCGGACGTCGACATCGTCTTCGAAGAGGACGGCGTCGAGGCGCGCCACGTCCACGGCATGGTCGCGCAGATCGACGATCTGCTCGACACCGAGCCCGATCACCACGCCTATCGCATCGAGATCGTCCCGCGCACGTTCCGCCTCTCGATGGTCGAGACGCAGGAGGTCTTCCTCGACATGAGCGTCCCCGACATCGTGCGGGCCAAGCTCGCGATGGTCGGCATCGGCGACGACGCGATCGATCTGCGCCTCGCAGGCACGTACGCGCCGCGCGAGTTCGTCGTGCAATATCGCGAGACCGATCTCGCGTTCGTGTCGCGGCTGACCGAGAACGTCGGCATCAGCTATTTCTTCGAACAGGCCGACGGCATGGAGAAGCTCGTCCTCAGCGACGCATCGAGCGGCCACAGGCCCATCGTCGGCGACGCGAACATCCCGTTCCGCGGCCGCGGCGACCCGCGCGACGTCTTCCGCATCGAGCGCCGCGTCCGCATGATCCCGGCCGTCTACGTGATGCAGGACTACAACTACCGGACGCCGCGCGTCGACCTCACCTCGACGTACGAAAGCGGCGTCGGCAGCGCGGGCGGCGTCGTCGAGTACGGCGCGCACCACAAAACGCCGCTCGAAGGCATGGCGCTCGCCGCCGTACGCGCCGAGGAGCGCGAGTCCCGTCATCACTACTTCGAGGGCGACGCCGCCATCTGTCGATTCGCCGCCGGGGCGACGTTCGACCTCGTGGATCACGCGCGCCTCCCCGACGCGAAGCTCCTCCTCGTCGAGGTCGAGCACCACGTCGTGCAGACCGTGATGAGCACGGCGACCGGGAAAGAGTCGCCGTATCGATGCTCGTTCAAGGCGATCGAGGCGCGGCGGAACTATCGCCCTGCGCGCGTCACGCCGAAGCCGCGCATCCACGGCTTCCTCACGGCGACGGTCGAGCACGAGCTCGGCGAGGCGCCGGGGCTCGGCCGCATCGCCCGCATCGACGAGCACGGCCGCTACATGGTCCGCTTCCACTTCGATCCCGGCAGCGCAAAGCGCAAGCGCTCGTCTCGGCCGCTCCGCATGGTGCAGCCGCACGCGGGTCCGAACTACGGCATGCATTTCCCGCTCAAGCCCGACGCCGAGGTCGTCGTCACGTTCGTCGACGGCGACCCCGATCGCCCGGTCATCGCCGGCGCCGTGCCGAACGCCGTCACGGCCTCTCCAGTCAACCGCTCCAACGCGATGATGCACACCATCCAGACGGCGAGCGGCATCACCATCGCCATGAAGGACACGCCTTGACCGCGCCCGTTCGCGTGCCGTCGTGAGCGACGCCGAAGGAGCCGCGCGGTCGATCCCGCTCGCCTGCCTCGCGGACCGGCCGGCGCCGCCCGGGCTCGCCGACGACATCCTCGCCATCGCGGCGCTGCCCGTCGCGGCGCGACAGCAGCTCCGCGGCCTTCTTTCTTCGTGCCTCGGTGAGGACGTGTCGCGATCGATCGACGCCGACGTCGAGCAGTTCAGTCGCCTCCTCGGTCTCGAGGCGCCGAACGTCGCGCGAGGCCTCAAGGCGAGCCGCTTCCTCGTCCGGAGCGCGGCGCTCGCCGACCTCGACGAGGCGGGGCTCACGGCAGATCTCCGCGCGCTCGGCGACACGGGCGCGATCGCCGAGGCGATCCTCCCGGTCTACGAGGCAGGGAAGGTCGAAGTTCGGCGTGACGCCGCGCGCGCCGCGCTCACCGACCACGGCAAGCTCGTCGAGCACGTCGATTGGCGGCTCGACTACGTGGCGACGTCGAACCGCGGGGAGAACCTCAAGGTGCCAGTCGTCGTCCTGACGATGCGATACCGCGAAGGTGACACGAGCTCACGCGTCACGCTGCACCTCCTGCCCGAGTCGCTCGTCGAGCTCCGCGCCATGTGCGATCGGCTCCTCTGACGCGAGCCGCGTCAATCGGAGCCCAGCGAGCACAACGCGTCGACGACGCGGGCCGACAGCGCGCCAATCGCTCGCGGGAGCGACGCTGCGTCGAAGGGCCACGCGAGGTCGGGCTCGACGCCGACGCCGCCGATCGCCGCGCCGTCCGGGAGGACGACGGTCGCCGCGCGGGCGCGAACGGCCGCGTCGTCGTCGCCGCGGACGACCGTGTACGCGTCGCCCTTCCCGTACGTTCGCGCACCGACGACGAACGCGCGGCGCTGTGCCTTCAGCGAACCCGCGAACACCTCGGCGGCAGATGCCGTGTCTCCGTCGACGACGATCACCACGACCCGCGAAGGATAGAGCGGCGCCGTCGACGCGCGGCGCTCCGCCGCGTCTCCATCCGCGTCGACCAGCGTCGCGATGACGCACCCCTCCGCGAGGAAATCGCCCGCGAGCTCGATGGCCGCGCGCAGATCTCCGCCGCGGTTGCCGCGCAGGTCGACGATGACGTCGTCCTCGCCCGCGCCGATCGCGCGGTATACGAGCGGCGCGACGTCCGACGAGAAGCGACGAATGCGCACGCAGCGAACGCCGTCGGTGAGGGTCCGCGCCTCGACCGCCGCGCCGCCGTCGACCGCGCGCTCGAGCTCCTCGAGCTCGGCCACGGTGAGCGCGTCGCCGGACGGCGCCTCTCCCGCGTAGGCGAAGAAGACGTTCGTGACGCTCGGCACGAGCACGGCACCCGCGGCGTTGTTCATACCGTTTCCGGTCGTGGGACACGTGAGGTTGATCGCCGGGAGGCCCTGCAGGATGACCTTCGGATTTCCCATCGTGTACATGCCCATCTGCATGTAGAGCGGGTTCGCGACGCCAGGCTGCATGCCGAGCGTCATGGGGATGATCGATCCCTGATTGAGCGCTGGCATCGCGCTGAGGAAGATCGTCGGGCAGAACGGCGCCGCCATCGCGTTCATCGCCATGTTCGGGTACGGGATCGGCACCGGTGCGGGCACCGCGGGCGTCAAACAGACGTCCGGAAAGCCCATGTTCATCCCGACTCCCTTGTTCGACGCAGGCAGCATGGGAGACTCCTCAGCCGAGGTGGACCTCGCGGCCGTTGATCGTGACCGTCTCCTCGGTGAGGAGGGTCGAGCGCTTCGCGTGCGTCGTGCGATCGCCGTCGACGAGGGTCTGCGCCTCGCCGGCGTGCACGCGGAGGAGCGACGTGACCCGCTGACAAAGCGAACCAAAGCGCTGCGTCGCCTCCTTGGCGATGACGCGCAGCGCGCCCGCGCGCACGTCGAGCGAAGGCGTGGTGATGTCGACGCCGCGATCCCCGGTCAGGCTGAGCTTGCCGCCGACCGCGCGGAGCTCGACGTCGCCCTGCAGCGAGAACGTCGTCTTGCCCGCGCCGAAGAGCACGCCGATCGCGTACGTGTGCGCGCCCCGACCGATCACGAGCAGCACGTCGCCGACCACGGCCTGATACGGCGACGCGAGCGCGAGCGCAGCGCGCACGGTCCTGCCGCCCGGCACCGTGACGACGACCTCGTCGGCGCGCACGTCCGTCACCTCGGCCGGACCCAGGTAGTCGGCGATCTCGGTCACGCTCTGGGTGTCGTCATGTCGCGTGTCGATGGTCATGTCGTCTCCCTCTCGCGCGCGCTCAGCGCGGCGCCATCCACCCTTCGGCCTCGAGCCGATCCCCGTCCGTTCGACGCGCGCCGGCGGCGCTCGAGCCGAGCCAGATCGCGCCGCGATCCTGGATCGCGTGGAGGTTCGCCTGCATCAGATCGGCCCCAGAGAAATCTGCGCCCGCCAGATCCGCGTGCGAAAGATCACTGTGACCCAGGCGCGCGCCCGAGAACCGCGCGCCCTTCGCCTTGAGGTCGGTGAGGACCGCCTCGCGGAGGTCGGCGCCCTCGAAGTCGGTCTGCTCCGCGGTCGCCTTCGAAAGCGTCGCGTTGCGCAGCACGGCCTTGGTGAAGCGCGTGAACTTGAGCGAAGCCTCGCCGAAGAACCCAGCCTTCGCGTTCGAGCCCGACAGGTCGGCGAGGTCGAGCTTCGCGCCCTTGAAGTTGGCGCGGGCGAGCTCTGCTCCCCGCAGGTTGGCGCGCACCATGTCGGCGCCGTCGAAGTTCGAATCGGTGAAGTCGCACCCCTCGAGGTCCATGCCTTGGAGGTTCGCGCTCATGAAGATGCATTTGTTCATCGACATCCCCTTGAGCGGCAAGGCCCTGAGGTCGATGTCGCTGAGGGTGGCCTGGTGAAAGACGGTCTTCGTGAGGTTCGCGCCGCCGAGCTTGGCTGCCCGCAGCACGACGCGGGCGAGCCGCGCGCGCGTGAGGTCCGCCCCTTCGAGGTTCGCCTCGTCGAGCAGCGTCATGTCGAACGTGCACCCGGCGAGGTTCGCGCCGCGCAAGTCGGCTCCGGACAAAACGAGCAGATCGAGGGCGCGCCCGGAGAGGTCGACGCCGCGGAGGTCAGCTCGCTGGAGCATGCAATTGCGGACCTTCGCCCCGGTGAAGTCGGCGCCGACGAGGATCGCCTCGGTGAGGATCGCGCGCTCGAGCGTCGCGCCCCGGAAGCTCGCGCCGCGGAGGTCGAGGCCGTAGAGCGCCGCGCCCGTGAGGTCCGCGTCCTGGAAGTCGATCGGCGCGAGCGGCCCAGGCACGCCGCCCGGCGCCTCGCCCTCGGGAGGGTCGTCGCGAAGCCGCGCTTGCATGAAGGCCGCGCCCGCGAGCGCCTTGGGCAGCACGGCGCGACGCAGATCCGCCTTCATGAACACCGCGTCCGTCGTCTTCGCGCCTTCGAAGTCGGCGTCGACGAGCGTCGCGTCGACGAAGGCGGAGGCGTTGATCTGCGCGCCGCGGAAGCTCGCCCCGGTCAGGTCCGCCTGCGCGAGCGACGCCTGATCGAGCGCCGCTCCGTCGAACGCGGCGCGGCGGCATTTCGACTTGTCGAGGCGCGTGTTCTTCAGCGCCGCGCCCGAGAGGTCCGCGCCGCGGAGGTCCGCGTCGAGCGCCACGCAATCGTCGAGGTTCGCCCCGCGGAGGATCGCCCCTTCGAGCTTCGCCTTCGAGAGGTTCGCCTTCACGAGGTTCGCCTCGACGAAGCTCGCGCCGGCGAAGTCGACCGCAAACGCACGCGCGCCAGAGAGATCCGCGCCGTCGAACGACGCGCCGGCGGCCTTGCACTCGATCCACTGCGAGTCGGCGAGGTCGCTGCCCGCGAGGTCGCAGCCCGAGAACGACACGTTCATGAGCTTGACACCGCGGAGCTTCGCCCCGCGGAAGGCGCGACCCGACAGATCCATGTCGGCGAGGATCTCGCCGGCGAACGGCTCGCCCGCGCGGACGCGCGCCTCGAAGCGTGAAGGCGTCATGAAGGAAGCATCGCCCGGGTGAGGTTCGCGCCGTTGAAGTCGCAGCCCTTGCCGGAGGCGCCCACGAACCGACTGTCGTAGAGGTTCGCGCCGACGAACCGCGTCCCATTGAGACGTGCCTTGTTGAAGCTCGCCCCGAAGAGGTTCGCCTCGTCGAACACGGCGCCGTCGAGCCGTGAACGGTAAAACTCCGACCTCCGCAGATCCGCGCCCGCGAAGCGCGCGCCCTCGGCGACGGCCTCCATGAAGTGCGCTGCGGGGAGCACGGCGAGGACGAAGCCCGCGCGTTCGAGGTTCGTCTTCATGAAGCTCGTGCCCTCGCCGCGTGCGTCGGCGAACGACGCCTCGCGGAGCTCGCTCTGCAGGAACGTCGCGTTCGACACGAACGCGCGCGCGAAGACCGCGCTCGCGGCTTTGCATCGAGAGAACGTGCATTGAAGGAGCTTCGCGTCGCTGAAGTCCGCGCGCTCGAGGGCGGCCGTCTCGAAGAGCGCCTTCAAGAGGTCACACCCGGTGAGCTTCGCGTCGGACAAGTCCGCTCCCGTGAAGACGGTCATGCGGCCGTGCGCGTGGGTCAGCACCGCGCCGCGCAGCTTCGCGTTGTTGAGGAGCGTCTGCTCGACGTGCGCGCCATTCATGTTCGCGCCGTCGAGGATGGCGCCCGAGAAGTTCGTCCGCGTCAGGTCCGCGCGCGAGAGGTCCGCCTGGGCGAGGTTCGCCTTCGCCAAGACAGCCTGCTTGAGGTTCGCGCCGACGAGCTTCGCCCCGACGAGGTTCGCGCCCATGAGGATCGCGTCCGTCAGGTCGGCGCCGCTGAGGTCGCGGCCAGACAGATCCATGTTGGCCATATTGCGGCTCGAGAGATCCTTGCCTGGACCGATCTCCTCGGGCTTCACCGCCTCGGCCGAGGCCATGGCCTGCTTGGTCTTGGGATCGTCGAGGAGCTTCTCGAGCGCGTCGATGTCGCCCAGCGGGACCTTCTCCTTCGCGGCGACGCCGCGAAGTTGCTTCAGCAGACCCTTCGCTTTTTCGACGAGCTCGGCCACGCTCTGCCGCTTGGGCGCGGCCTCAGGGAGGGCCGGGAGCGCGGGCGCCTTGTCGAGCGAAGCCCTCGCCCCCGCGATGGCGGACAGGAAGACGTCCTTCTGAGCCTCGGGCACCGCCGACGCGTCGAGGTGTCCGAGCATGGCGATCGAGCGCTCGCGCTCGGTGCGCTCAGGGTGCGCCTCGTCATCGGCAGCCGCGGCCTTGAGGTTTTCGAGCGCCTGCCGCGCCCCCGGCATGCGCTTGTCGAACTCGAGAGGATCAGCTTCGAACTCCGCGATCAGCGCGCGATAGTGCTCCTCGGAGAGCGGCGCGGCGGCGAGCGGCTCGGACGCGATGAAGATCGTCTTCACGTCGCTGAAGTCGTCCTCGCGGACGTTGACGACGCCGCGCCACGTGAGGACGAGCTTCTCCGACTCGAGCTCTGCGAGCAGCGTGTCGAGCTTCATCGGCGGCTCTCGGACGACGCCGCTGTCGTCCTTCACGAAGACGCGCACGCGGAGGCCCGGCAGCCGGACCGAGACGTTGGCGGCGGCCGGGTGGAGGTTGACGAGCGAGACCTCCTCGTCCCCGCGGAGATATCCCTTGAGCTGCTGATCCGCCGGCGCGGACTGGAAGTACGTCCAGTCGAAGTCGACCGAATAGAAGGGCGCGCGCTCCTTCTTCCACGACCTCCCGTAGTCCCTGCCGACCTTCGCGGCGCGCTGCGGCCACGCCGGGTTCAGCGGTGCGAAGCTCGCGGGCTCCGGCCGATCGCCCTTCGCGCGCGCGCGCGAGCCGGGATACTCGACGTTCGGGAGCTCGGGCGTATCTCGCCCCTTGCCGGCCGGGTTCGGCGCGTGACCCGGGCCGCCGAACGCTTGGGCGTACCCAATTGGCATGCTCGTGAACGGGTGCGGCTCGGAGGTCGCCGCGCCGATGAGCTTCTCGGTCCACACGCGGCGGCCGACGACGACGAGCGTCTTCGACCAGGCGCCGACGGAGAACTTCACCGGGCACTCGGCCATCGGCCGGCCGCCGGGCGTGTGGCAGCAGCCGCTGAAGAGGACCTCGGCGTTGAGCTTGAAATCGGCGAAATCGCTCGCGTACACGCACGCCCCGGAGCGCTCCGCGTCATCTCCTTCGAAGCGGTCCGCAGACAGCGGGCCTTGGTCGAGCGGGCTCTCGATCACCGTGAGCGGCTGCCCCGGCTTCACGGCGTACGACGCGCGCACGACGAGCGTCATCTGCGGCTGTGGAGGCGAGAGCGACGTGAGCTTCGTCCCGAACAGGAACGGGGTGAGGTTCTTGGTCAACATGCTCGCGACCGCGGCTCAGGCCTTCAGGTGCATCATCGCGAGCTCGGTCGCCGTACCGCCCACCATCATCTTGACGGTCTCGCCGCGCATCAGCGCGGCCATCACCGCCGCGTTCGCGTGCTCGACCGCGGTCTCCATGTGCATGTTCTTGATGCTGATCTTCGGAGCGAGCGTCTGCTCGATGTGGATGAGGCCGAGGCTGATCTGCAGATCGACGAGCATCGCCTTCAGCGCAAACGACACGGCGATCGCGCTGATGGTGCTCGACGCGCCGATCGCGCTGATCGCGTCGGTCGCGCCGATGGCGGACAGCGTCTGCTGGGCGCCGATCGCGCTCGTCGTGTACGAGGTGACGATCGTGCTGTGACTCTCCTGATTGCCGATGTGGCTCTCCGTCGTCTGGAGACCGGGCACGTACGTCTCGCTCGTGTTGCTCGCCGCGTGCGTGATCGTGTGCTGGAGCCCGGTCACGCTCGTGTACGCGACCGTGTTCTGCGCGTGCGTCATCGCGTATTGCTGCCCGACGATCGTGTCTGCCACCGTCGTGCCGAGGCGGGAGACGGTCGCCTGGTGGCTGACGTGCGACTCGGTCCACGTCTGGTCCACGGGGTTGAGGTCGGGGACATCGAGCGGCGTGCCGCCCGTCGCCCAGCTCCCGAGGTTGTTGAGGAGAGACTTCGCGCCTCCGTGGACATCGTATTTCTCGTGGTGCAACAGATCGCGATCATAGGTGTGCTTCTTGAACTTGTACGTGCGCATCGGCGTCTTGGCGTACGTCGTCTTCGGATCGTCGGTCGGCAGCGGGAGCTTCGGCGGCACCTGGAGCAGCCCGTTCGAGAGCGCGCGCGCGGCCGCGTCCGCCGCGTCTTGCTTGTCGGGCAGGCGCGGGCCCGCCGTCAACGTGATCGTCCGCTGGATGTACGTCTCGGAGCTCTGATTCCAGACGTAGTTCTTGGTGACCTGCTTCGAGACGGGGAAGATCACCCACTCCGGCTTCTTCGGCAGCGTGGTGAGCTTGACGCGATCCGGCGGCTGGATCGGCTGCGTCTTGTCGGCGGACTGCATCTGCGTCTTCGGCGGCGGCGGCCCGAAGATCTCGTCCCACGGCTGCGGCTGCGTCGCCGGGTAGTAGCCGATGCCGGTGTAGTTGTAGACCTGGTAAGACCACGTCTCGTTGATGGAGACCCCCATCGAGATCGGAACACCGAAGGTGCGCCCGTCGATCGCGTCGTCTCCTTGCGTGTAGCCGAGCCGCGGATCGCCGCCCTGGTGCTTCAGCTGAACCTTCGGGCCGCTGCCCTTCTTCGTCGTCGAGACCGACCGGAAGTCGGGCGGGCTGTTCTCGTCTTCCGGCGTCGACTCGTATCGCTTGAGTTGCAGGAGCGGCGTGATCTCGACCCCCATCTCGGCCGCCTGCGCCGCGGCAGCCGCGGCCTGGGCCGTCGCCTCGTCCGCCTGCGCGGTGGCGGCGGCCTGCTTCGCGAGCGCGGCCTGTCCGCGCTCGGCGGGGGTCTCGGCGGCCCACGTGTCCACGGCCCAGACGACGGCCATCGCCACCGCGGCTGCGGCGGCAGCCGTCGCGGCCGCCTTGAGCTGCGTCGACGTCGACGTCGCCGGATCGAACGGCGTGAGATCGTACGGGTGCTTGTTGATCTGACCCAGGACAGCCATCGACGGAGAGCCGAAGATCTCGACGATGGGAATCGGGCTCTCGTGATCGATGAGCGCGTCGACCGCGAGCACGGGTGAGTACGCGGTCCACGCCTTCTGCGACGCACCGACCGCGGTCGCGAGCGCGGCGAGGTCCGTGGCTGCCTGCGTCGCCGCGGTGGCGTTGGTCGGGTCGGCGTCGGACGCTTGCTGCGAGGCCTGCGCGGTCGTCCACGCGGTCTGCATCTTGCCGTCGGCCGTCTGCGCCGCGGTGAGCAGCCCGGCCGCGGTGGTCGGCGGTGGCGTCCCGTCGGCCGCCGCGAGCGCCGTGTAATACGCGCTCTGTGCGGCCTGCAGCGCCGCCGCGTTCGCCGCGCTATTTCCGCCGCTGAGGCCCGAGAAGAACTCGGTCAGGAACGCGACGCCGAGCGCGCTCTGCGCCGCCTGGAGCTGCGTCTGCGGCGACTCGCTCGCGCTCGCCGACGCGGCCTTGTTCGCGTTCGTCGCTTGCCCCGCCGTCGCCGACGCCGCGTCCGACGTGCCGCCGCCCGCGGCGACCTCTTGAGCCGCGACGGCCGCCTCGAGGTCGGCCTGCCTCGCCGCGACGACGGACGGCGCGTTGAAGGCCGCCAGCGACGCCTGTTGCTCCGCCTGATTCGGGAACAGGATCGTGCCGAAGATCACCCAGATGCTCGAGGGATCTCCGACCGAGACCGCGACCGCGGCCTGCGCGGTCGCCGCCTGCACGATCGAAGGGATGGTGCCTTGCCAGACGCCCTGCGCGCCGACGCCGGCGGCCGTGCCCGCTTCTTGTGCGGAGCCGCCTTGCGCGAGCGACTGCGCTCCTGCCTCCTGGCCTTGCGCGAGCGACGCGTACGTCGTCGCGTCCGTCGACGCGTTGGTCGCCGTGTTGGCGGCCTGGATCGTCGCAGCGTACGTGGCCGCCGCGTTCTTGGCGGCGGCCTGCGCGGCGGCCAAGGCCTGGTTCGCCGCCGCGGCCGCGGCGGGCGCGGCGGTCTGCGCGGCCGCGGCCGCGGCAGCGAGGCTGTTCTGCTGCGCCGTCAGCGCTTGTTGCGCGAGGATCGCCGCGTTCGCCGCCTTCGTCGCGGCCGCCTCGGCCGCGACGCCGAGGTCCGACGCCTGAGACGTGTACTGCGTGACCAGCGCGCTCAGCTTGGCCGGCTCGAGCGAGGCCGCGAGCGCGATGTCGGAGAGGGCGACGCTCTCGGCGGCCTCCGCCGCGTCGGACGCGGCCTGCGCGGCTGCGAGCGACGCGGGCACTTGGTCGCTCGTGGTGCACTGTCGCCATTCGAACAAGCTCGAATATGCCGTCGAGCCTTGGTTCGGATCGGTCGACGCGTCCGCGCCCAGATCCCCGCCGCCGCTGTTCGTCTGACCACCGGAGATGTCCATGCCGGCGAGCTTCGGCTTCGTCTGGTCCTGACGGCCGAGCACGATGAGCTTGTAGTTGCCGCGGATGACCTCGATCTTGTCGCCGCGCGTCGTCGTGACGCGGTTTCCGTCGGTGTGATCGCGCCAACCACCCTTCGTGTGGAGCTGGCTGCTCTCGAGCGTGCGGTAGTCCTGCGGGTAGAAGGGCGGCTTCGCGGGGACCTCGGTGCCGTTCTGGAGGCCGACGTCTTGCCCAGGAGTCTTCGCGCCCGGGACCGGCGTCGTCCACGGCCAACCGTAGAGGGGCCCCTGCGCGGTCGTCCCGGTGTCGCGCGGCTGTCCACCAGGCGTGTTGACGTTGAACGTGTTGCCGGACGGGTCCACGTATTTCATCGTCGCCGGCTTGCCGCGGTTGCGCGTGTCGTCCGCGAAGCCTTGCACGAGCGACGCGAGGTCCTCGCCGGTCGGATCCGCGGCGCAGGCGCTCGGGTTCGCGGGCGCGGTCTTCGCCGGGACCGGCTGGTTCGGCGTGGTCCCCGGCGGCAGCGGCGTGATGCCGTCCGCAGGCAGGTTGCCCGACCCGAAGGGCGCGTACGGATCGTAAGCCGGGTTGATTGACGCGTTCGGGTCGGCGACGAGCGGATTGCCAGCGAAGTCGACGACGAGCCCGACGGTGCCAGTCGCCTTTCCTGCCTTCGTCGGATCCTCGACCGCGCCGAGGCGGAGGTACGTGCCCATGCCCCCTGCCGAGCCCGTGTTCATGAAGTCGGGGACTGCGATCTTGATGTATTTCCCAGGGCTCGTCGTCGCGTCGGCGGTCGAGGTCGTCGAGTCGGAGGAGTAATCGGTCGTCGCCATTCGGGGGACCTCCAAGCGCGGCGCCGCAGAGCTTGGCTTCGCTCCGCCGACGGCGGAGCGAGGCTAAGACATGCAGATCACCGTCCGCAAGCGTCGTACGACGCGCGGCCCAGGGTCCCCCCAACCGTCTCGATTCGAGACACCTGTCGTCTTGGGCGACAGGGCGAGGCTCGTCGATTCACCCGTTGGTTCCGCTGCCTTCGAAGGTCCGAGGAGCGAGGTTGTCCCGGTTCAGGTCAAGTGATCGACGGCTCGGAGCGTGCGCTGGACGCATGTCCAGTCAGCCGCGCGCAGCGGTCGAGACCTCTACGAGGAGGTCTTGGATCCGCCTCACGAGCTTCGCCGGCTCCTCCACGACGCCCTCGGCGAGCAGCGCCTGATCGTAGAGGAGCTCGGACCACGCGGAGACGCGCGCCGACTCGGGCTCACGCGCGGCGACGACGGCGAGGTTCTTCACGGCGGCGTGGTCTGGGTTGAGCTCGAGGATGCGCTTCGCCTCCGCGCCGCCCTGGCCCGTCATCTTGAGGATGCGCTCCATGTTCGCGCCGACGTCGCCCTCGGCCGCCACGAGCACGCTCGCGCTGCCCGTGAGGCGCCGCGACGCGCGCACGTCCTTCACGCGGTCGCCGAGCGCGCGCTTCACCGCGGTGATGGCGGCGCCGATCTCGGCCTGCTTCGCCTCGTCCGCGGGCGCGTCGCCGAGGTCGACCTCGCCGTGGGCGACGCTCTTCAGCTTCTTCTTGTCGTACTCGGTCAGCGCCTGCACGACCCACTCGTCGACGGGGTCGGTCAAGAACAGCACGTCGAAGCCGCGCTTCTTGAAGCCCTCGAGGTGCGGGCTCTGCTCGACGGCGCGCCGGCCGAGGCCGGTCACGTAGTAGACGTCGTTCTGTCCTTCGGGCATCGCGTCGACGTAGGCGCGAAGGCTCGTCAAGTCTCCGGGCTTGCCGTTCATCGACTCGAAGCGGCAGAGCTCCGCGAGCTCGTCCTTGTGTCGCCAGTCGAGCGTGAGGCCCTCCTTGAGCACGCGGCCGAACTCGCGCCAGAACGTCGCGTATTTCTCCGCGTCGCTCGCGGCGAGGTCCTTCAGCGCCTTGAGCGTCTGCTTCGTGATCTGCTGCTCGATCTGCTGGAGCACGCGGTCCTCTTGCAGCATCTCGCGCGAGACGTTGAGCGAGAGGTCCTCCGAATCGACGACGCCGCGCAGGAACCGCAGGTACGCGGGCGTGAGCTTGTCGGAGTCCTCCTGGATGAGCACGCGCTTCGCGTAGAGGCGGAGGCCCTTCTTCTCGCGCGTGAAGAGGTCGAGCGGCGCCTTCTCGGGCACGTAGAGCAGCGCCGCGAACTGCACGGGCGCGTCGACCGACCAGTGGATGGTCACGAGGGGCTTCTCGTCGCCGACGCCGCTCGTGAGGTGCCGATAGAACTCGGCGTGCTGCTCCTCGGTCACCTGCGCGCGCGGCGCGGACCAGATCGCCTTCGAGCGGTTGACGACCTCGCCGTCGAGCTCGACGGGAAACTGCACGAAATCTGAGTACTTGCGGATGATCTCGCGCACGCGCCACGCCTTCGCGTACTCGCGGCAGTCCTCCTTCAGGTGCAGCGTGATCTTGGTCCCGGGCTCGACGCGATCACCGGGGGCGACGGTGAACGTGCCCGCGCCGGTCGAGCGCCAGAGCACCGCCTCGGCGCCCGGCTGCATCGAGCGCGTGTCGACGTCGACGCGATCGGCCACCATGAACGCCGCGTAGAAGCCGACGCCGAACTGGCCGATCAGGCCGAGCGCCGCGTCCTTGCTCTTCGCCGCCTCGGCGTGCTGCTTCAAGAACTCGAGCGAGCCGGAGCGCGCGATCGTGCCGAGGTTCTGCACCACCTCGTCGCGCGTCATCCCGACGCCGTTGTCCTCGATGACGAGCGTGTGCTTCTCGGCGTCGAGGCGGATCGCGATCTTCGGCTCGCCGGCCTGATCGGCGACGTCGCCCTTGGTGAGCGAGAGGAACCGCGCCTTGTCGAGCGCGTCGGCCGCGTTCGACACGAGCTCGCGCAGGAAGACCTCCTGATGCGCGTAGAGCGAGTTGATGACGAGCGAGAGGACCTGCTGGACCTCGGCCTGGAACGGGAGCTCGGTGGCGGTCGTGGGGTCGGACATGACCCCTCAGGAAATGCATCGGCCGCGCGCGGACGCAATCCCCCGCCGCGCGGTGCTAGCGTCCGCGCGTGACCGAAGCGGTGACCGGGGCGGGCGGACGAGGCGCGCTGTTCGTCGAGGGCGGCGGCCTCCGTGGGGCGTTCAGCGCCGGCGCGCTCGCCGAGCTCGCGAGGCCGGGCGGCCCGCGCTTCGACGACGTGATGGCCGTCTCGTCCGGCGCGCCGACGGCCGCC
>DASYCF010000564.1:0-3630 GCA_036500365.1 Byssovorax sp. | reverse complement strand
CGCCTGCCGGTCGTGCTGAAGGGCGTGCTCCGCGCCGACGACGCGGTGCGCGGGCTCGACGCGGGGGCGCGCGGCGTCGTCGTTTCGAACCACGGCGCGCGACAGCTCGACGGCGCGCCCGCGACGCTCGACGCGCTGCCTGCGATCGTCGAGGCGGTGGGGGCGCGCGCCGACGTGCTGTTCGACGGCGGCGTTCGCTGGGGGAGCGACGTGTTGAAGGCGCTCGGCCTCGGCGCGCGGGCGGTGCTCGTCGGTCGGCCGGTCCTCTGGGGCCTCGGCGCGGCGGGCGAGCGCGGCGCTGCGCGCGTGCTCGCGATGCTGCGCGACGACCTCGCCCGCGCGATGGCCCTCGCCGGCTGCGACGACGTGACGCGCCTGCCGCCCGACCTCGTGAGGCCGCGCCGCTCGTAGGAGCTACAGGCAGCCGCCGTACGTGACGCCGCCGATGATCACGCTCTGCATGTTCGCGTCCTGCACCATCGAGCACGTGCCGCCGGCAGGGCACGAGGGCTGGTGGACGTTGCAGTAGTGCGAGCAGACGAGCCCGGACGTCGAGCTGTTCAGGCACCAGTAGCCCGGGGCGCAGTCGCTGCTCGACGCGCACGTCGTGCCCTGCGTGCCCGCGCCGGACGCGTAGCAGCTCGTCGTCCAGCGCATCTGGCCGGTCGCCTCTTGCACGACCTGGCAGGCCGAGCCCGTGACGCTGCAGCCCGAGCTCGTGATCGGGCTGCACGCCGTGCTGCAGAGCGCGACGCCGGGGATCGTGTTGCCGCTGCCGTCGCCGAGGCCGAGGGCGCAGATGGTGCCGCCGGAGCAGTCCCCGTCGACGTCGCAGAAGGTGCCGCACGAGTCGCCCGTGGGCGTGATCTGGAGGCAGATGAGCCCGGGCTGGCAGCCCGTGGTCGAGCACTCCTGGCCCTCGGTGCCGGTGCCGGCGATGACGCAGCTCCGCGCGCCGGTCGCGTCGATCGTGCACTCGTCGCCGCCCGGGCAGCCGCACTCGGGCGCGACGAGCTCGCACGGCGAGCCCGTGCAGCCGCCGGTGGTCGTCGACGTCGGCCCCGTCGTGGTCGTGGTCGTGGTCGAGGTCGTGGTCGGACCGCTCGTCGTGCTCGGGCCGGTCGTCGAGGTCGACGGGCCCGTGGTCGTCGTGCTGAACGTCGACGTGGTGGAGCCTGGGCCGGTCGTGTGGCCGTGGCTCCCGTTGCCTGCGCCGGTGTTGCCGCCGTCGCCGCCGAAGCTGCCGCTGTCGGAGCCCGACGCGCAGGCGGCCGCGACGACGACGAGGATCACCGCGGAGCTGCCGCGCACGACACGAAGGAAGCGTTGATTCACCGGAAGTTCACCCCCGTGGACGAGCGTACGCCCGGCCCCGGCCCCGTCAATCACGTCAGCCGGCGGTGCGCCGGAAGTCCTTCATGAACGCGACCAGCGCCTCGACCGCGTCGAGCGGGACGGCGTTGTAGAGGCTCACGCGGACGCCGCCGGTCGAGCGGTGGCCGGCGAGACCGACCATGCGCTGCTTCGCCGCGTCGGCGACGAACTTCTTCTCGAGCTCCTCGCTCGGCAACCGGAAGACGACGTTCATCGTCGAGCGGCTCTCCTTCTCGACGGGCGCCTTGTAGAAGTCCGCCGCCGCGTCGAGCTCGCCATAGAGCAGGCCCGCCTTCTTGCGATTGACCTCTTCCACGTACGACAGGCCGCCCTGCTCCTTCACGTAGGCGAGCACGTTGCGGATGAGGTAGATGCCGAACGTCGGCGCGGTGTTGTAGAGCGAGTTCGCCGCGGCGTGCGTCGCGTAGCGGAAGATCGTCGGGATGTCCTTGCGACCGCCCTCGACGAAGTCCTTCCGCGCGAGCACGACGACGACGCCGCTCGGGCCGATGTTCTTCTGCGCGCCGGCGTAGATCAGCGCGTACTTCGAGACGTCGAAGGGCTTCCACATGAAGTCGCTCGACATGTCGGCGACGAGCGGCACCTTGCCCGCGTCGGGCGTGGTGTGGAACTGCGTGCCGAAGAGCGTGTTGTTGGTCGTGTAGTGGACGTATGCGGCGTTGTCGTCGAGGTCGAGCTCGCTCTGCTTCGGGACGCGCGTGTACTTCTTCTCGACCGCCGTCGTCGCGGCGACGCGCGCCGTGCCGACGCGCTGCGCCTCTTGAAGGGCCTTCTCCGACCAGCCGCCGGTGATGACGTAGTCGGCGCTCTTGCCCTGCGGGAGGAAGTTCATCGGCACGGTCGCGAACTGCTGGCTCGCGCCGCCCTGCAGGAAGAGCACGTGGTAGTCGTCGGACACGGAGAGCAGCTCGCGCACGAGCGAGATCGCCTCGGCGTGCACGGCCTCGTAGGCCTTGCCGCGGTGGCTGTGCTCCATGATCGACATGCCCGTGCCCTCGAAATCGAGGAGCTCGCGCTGGGCGCGTTCGAGGGCGGGGAGGGGCAGGCCAGCGGGGCCGGCGTTGAAGTTGAGCGCTCGAGCCATGACGAAACGTGCCTCCGGCGTTGGCCCCTTCGAAGGCCCGCCACAGCGGGCCGGGTTTGGGCCGCTCGTGGCCCATCGAAGGGGCGCGCGCGGTGTTACCACGGCCGCTCGCGCAGCGCGCGGATCCAAGCTACAAAGGCGTGGGGAACCACGACCATGCTGCTCACGCGCGAAGAGATGGCGTTCGATTTCGGGGGCGCGAAGCTCGACCCGGTGAAGGACAAAGAGCTCCTCGTCTGGGCCGTGCAGCAGTTCCTGTACGGCGAGGTCACCGGCATCCAGATCGGGCACTGGCTCTACAACGCCCCCGATCTCGAGGCGGCGCGCTTCCTCGCGCGGCAAGCGGTCGAGGAGTTCCAGCACGTCGGCAACTTCCTCCGCATCCTCGAGATCCTGAAGGCGAAGCCCGCGCCCGCCGCCGGCGCCGTGCGCTTCCTCGCGACCGGCCTCATGGGCAACGACTGGGCAGAGCACGTCGCCCTCGAGATGGCGCTCGGCGAAGGCCTCGTCTTGCAGGCGTTCTACGCCATGATCGAGACGGTCGACGAGCCCGAGATCACGTCGATCCTCAAGCGCGGCGTGAAGCAGGAGGAGCGCCACGTCGAGTTCGGCGAGCAGCAGACGGCGAAGGCGATCGAGGGCAAGCCCTGGCTCAAGCGCCGCCTCCTCGGCCTCGCGCTCGTCTCGCTCTGGGGCGTCTCGCGGCTCGAGGCGTTCATGAAGTCGCGCCTCGACATGAACCACACCGCGGTGAAGCAGCTGCCCGAGCTCGTGAAGTTCACCGTGCGCGCGGCCGAGACGCGGCTCGTGCGCATCGGCCTCATCGACCGTCCGCTGTCGGAGCTCTCGACGTTCGCGAAGCTCGCGCTCGTCGTCGAGGCCTATGGCGGCAAGGCGATCGGCGGCCTCGTGTCGCTCGTGCTCGGCGTCGTGCTGTTTCCGCTGCGGATCTTCGGCGTCGGCGCGCCGAAGCGCCTGACCGACACGTACCTCGACGATCCGCTCGTCCGCGCGAAGGCCGTCGTCGCCGAGGCCGACGTCGACGACGACGCGCCGCACGCGAGCGGCGCCGCAGCGCGCGCATGATCGTGCGATGGGGCCGCGCGCGGCCCCAAACCCCCACGTGACGGCGCGGCGGCTGCCGCTGTTCG
>DASYCF010000563.1:0-9130 GCA_036500365.1 Byssovorax sp. | reverse complement strand
CGCGCACGACGTACGGCGCGTTCGGGTCGAGGCCAGTGGGCACGGGCCGCGTGTCGCGCACGCGCGCGACGGGGCCGGGGTCCTCGCGCTGGAACCGGAGGGCGTGGAGCAGCGTCTGACCGAGCGCCGTCGCCGTGCCGTAGCCGCGATCGACGAACGCCTCGAAGGTGGTCACCGTCGGCACGAACGTCGCGAGCGCGGTCGCGATGGCGACGGCGAGCTCGTCCCACGAGCTGTTGGCCGGCGGCCCGAGGTCGGTCTGGTGACCGTGCATCGCATACACCCGCGCGCCGAGCCATGCCCCGAGCCGAAACGCCTTGGGCTGCGTCGACCGCGCGTCGGGCAGGGCGTTGAGGAACGACGCGTCGTGATTGCCAATCAGGTGCTGGAGCCCGATGCGCGCGTCGATGTCGAGGATGTTCTGGTACGCGGCGGCGTTCTGGATGTCGCCATAGTCCATCGACGCGACGTCGTGCCCGCTCGCGCGCCACACGTCGAACCAGTCGCCGAGCTGGAGCGCGTAGAGGTTCGGGTTCGCCGCGATCAGCGACTCGACGGCGCCGAGCACCGCCTCGAGCCGAGCCGCGTTGGCGGAGGAGCCGTCGTAGAAGATGTCGCCGTTCTCGCCGTCGCCGAGGTGCACGTCGGGTATCGCGACGATCGGCCCGGGCAAGACACCCATCGGCAGGTCGGCGGACACGACGCCGACGCTGAGGTTCGGGTTCAATCGGTAGTTCGGCGCCAGCGCCTGCGTCATCGCGTCGACGAGCCCTTGGTGGTTCACTGGCATGCTCCTTGGGTCGCGACGGCGACCTGCGTGACCTTGAACGTGTCGGCCGTCCCGCAGCGCTCGAGCCACACGCGCGCGACCATCGGACACGAGCAGTACCAGACGGGCTCACCTACCGTCGGGTTCGCCCCCGGCGTGAAGTCGCCCGGCGAAGCGGCGGCGGCGGCCTCGGGCTCGTGCTGCGCGCACGTCGGGCCGAACGCCTGCGTCAGCTCGGCCTTCGAGAAGCACTTACCCTGGTCGCTCGCGAGCGGCGCGGCGCCGGGTGCGCCCGCGACCACGGCGCCCCCGGGGCCGCCGACGAACACCCAGTGACCGGACAGCACCGCGTTCGGTGTGCACGTGGCGCAGCCGAGGGCGAGGGCGATGGCGACGAGACGAGGTTCGTGGTTCACGCGCGCCGATGCTACACGTGTGAGCTGCCTCACGGGAGATCGACGTCGAGCACCCAGTCGAGCACGCGCCGCATCGCGCCCACGAGGCCGCGCTTGCGGAGGAGCGCGAGCTCGCCGCCGTCGAGCCATTTGCCGCCGCACACCGCGCACGTGTCGACGTGGATGGGCGCGCCGCGGCTCGCGACGCGGACCAGCGCGCCCTCGCCGCGGCAGCGCGGGCAGCGGCCGCGCACGTCGTCGTCGGCGGGCCTCCGCGGCGGCGCGACGAGCGCGCGCGCGGAGCTCGGGCTCGCGAGGACGCGCTCGAGCTCCATCGCGTCGAACCAGATGCCGCCGCAGTCGGCGCACTGATCCACGTCGACGTCGTCGACGCGCACGAGCGCGAGCTCCCCGGGGCATTTGACGCACTTCACGGCGCGCACGCCGATGCTACGCGACGCGCGCGCGCCGCACCACGCCCGGAACGTCGGGAGAACGCGCGGCTCGGCCTCGGGCATTCCCGCGGCCGCGACGATGTTTGACGATCGCGACAAAGACCACTACTCCCTCGATGCATGTCCGACGCGCCGAAGAGGTGGCCGGCTGCGATCGCGCTCGCGGGGTCGCTGCTCGGCTTCGCGTTCGCGATGTCGTCGACGCTCGACTACGCCCGCCACCTCGACCGGCAGGTGCACGACATCCACTGCAGCTTCGTGCCCGGCATGGGGGCCGAGGCCGGCGCCGACAGCGCGTGCCGCGTTGCGATGTACAGCCCGTTCGCCGCGCTGTTCCGCGATTCGTACTGGGGCGGCGTCCCCATCGCGATCTTCGCCGTGGGCGCGTTCGCGTTCTTCGACGCGTTCTCGCTCTACCTCTTGCTCGCCGGGCCCGTCGGCGCGGCTCCGCTGCCGCGGGCCGCGAGCGCGCCGCGACGCGCGCCGCTGTTCCTCGCCATCACGGGGACGACGCCGCTCTTCGTGTCGATCCTCATGGGCACGATCTCCGCCGTGCGCCTCGGGCATTTCTGCAAGACGTGCGTCGGCATCTACGTCTCGTCGATCCTGCTCGCGATCGGCAGCGTCGCGCTCTACCTCGACGCGCACGGCCGCGACCGCGACGACGCCGAGGAGCGCATGCGCGCCGGCGCCGCGCCAGGCGCGGGGCCGAGGCCGGAGCCCGCGTGGCACGCTGGTTTGTGGCTCGTCGCGCTCGGCGCGTGCGTCGCCGCGCCGGCGCTCCTCTACGTGAGCGCCGTCCCCGGCTACGGCCGCTACATCGCGAGCTGCGGCAAGCTCGACGTGCCGGTCGCGGCCGAGAAGCCCGAGATCCAGAAGGCGATGCTCCACATCGCGCCGGCCGGCGCGCGCGAGCCGGTGACGATGATCGTCGACCCCATCTGCCCGACCTGCAAGGCGTTCCACCAGCGCCTCGTCAGCGAGGGCTTCTTCGATCAGCTCGACGTGACGCTCGTGCTCTTCCCGCTCGACTCCGACTGCAACTGGATGATCGACCGCGCCGTGCACCCCGGCTCGTGCCAGGTGTCGAAGGCGATCCTGTGCAGCGAGCACCGCTCGCTCGCCGTGCTCGAGTGGAGCTACGAACACCAGGAGCAGATCCTCGAGCAGGCGAAGGCCGCCGCCGGGCCGAACAACGTGCGGCGCATGATCCGCGATCGCTGGCCCGGCCTCGACGCGTGCATGGACTCGAAGGAGACGCGACAAAGGCTCGACAAGATGCTTCGCTTCATCGTCGACAACCACCTGCCGATCTCGACGCCGCAGATGTTCCTCGGCGCGACGCGGCTCTGCGACGAGGACACCGACATGGGGCTCGCCTACACGCTCGCTCGGCTCGCGCCGGGCCTGAGGTCGAAGTGACGCGCGCGGGCATCGTCGCGCTGGTCGCCGGCTGCGCGCTCCTCGCCGCGGGCGCGCTCACCGTGCAGTCGTCGGTCGGCTCGGCGGCGGAGCGCCTGCGCACCGGCGTGGCCGAGGCGAAGCCGAAGGTCGCGATCGCGAACGACGCCGAGGCGAAGTACTGCACGCCCGCGTTCAAGACCGTCCTCGAGCGCGTGCTCCACGCGTGCGGCCTCATGGGCGCCGAGTCGCGCCGCGGCTGCCAGCCGGCCGACGTGAAGACGCTCGCCTCGATCAGCGACGAGGACTTCAACGCGCTCTTCGCCCCGCTGAAGGATCGCGGCGCCGTCATCATGTTCGACGACGGGAGCGAGAAGCTCGACGACGCGGCGAAGCGCGAGATCGGCGACGTCTGGCAGGATCGGCGCGGCGCCCGATACTTCTTCGTCGTCGCCCGCGCGTCGAAGACGGGCACCTCCGACTTCAACCGCGCCCTCTCGCACAAGCGCGCGAACTCGGTGCTGTTCCTGCTCAACGACCAGTACAAGGATCCGGACCTCGACAAGGAGGTCGGCATGCTGTGGCTCGGCAGCGAGTACGCGCAGCTCAACCCGGAGTACTGCTCGTGGAACACCTCGCGCGACAAGAAGAAGTGCAGCGCCGAGGCGATCAACCGGAGCGCGTTCGTGTCGTGGGTCGACTGCCAGCTCTGATGGTGCGCGCGGCCGGGCTCCTCGTCGTCGCGCTCGCGCTGCTTGGCTGCGACGAGAAGAACGATGGGTCGACGATCCCGCGCGATCGCTCGAACGCCGTCACCGCGTCGCCCGAGCCGGCCGGCGCGAGCGCCGCGCCGACCGCGAAGGCAAAGGCCGCCGCGCCGAGGAAGCAGCTCTGCGCCGGCGCGACGCAGCGCCCCGCGCCGAAGCAGTCGCCGCGCGCCGTCGCGGCCGAGGGCGCGTCCGCGCCGCCCGTGCCCGTCCCGTTCGGCGTCGGCAAATGGGTGTGGGTGAACCTCTGGGCCGCGTGGTGCGCGCCCTGCAAAGAGGAGATGCCCCGCGTGCTCGCCTGGCAGAAGAGGCTCGCCGAGCGCGGCGTCTCGATCGACGTCGCCTGGGTCTCGCTCGACGACGACGAGCGCCAGCTCGATCGCTTCTTGAGTCAGCAGCCGAAGGACGCCGTGCGCGCGAGCTACTGGCTCCCCGAGGGCGACGTGCGCGCCGCTTTCACCCGGGAGCTCGGCCTCAAGGCCTCGCCCGAGCTGCCGGTGCAGGCGCTCGTCGCGCCGAGCGGACAGACCTCGTGCGTCATCGAGGGCGCGGTCGAGGACTCCGACTGGCCGGCGCTCGCGACGTTCCTCGGCGCCAAGCCTTGACCGATGCGTGAGCCGACGGTCGGCCGGGTGATCTCGCGCCTCGGCGCGAGCGCCACGAACGCCTGAGCCGTCGAGGCGTTGCAGGCGAGCGCCCCGCGCCCGTACTCTCTCCGGGTCGTGTCTCAAGAGAACGAGCGGCCACGCCCGACCCGCGTCGAGGCGGCCTTCCGCGTCCGATACCGGACGATGGACGACCTCGTCATCGCGTACAGCAAGAACCTGTCGAAGGGCGGCGTCTTCGTCCGCACCGACAAGCTCCTCCCGGTCGACTCGCGCGTTCGCCTGTTGCTCGAGCTGCCCGACGGCGGCGGCGAGTTCTCGATCGACTGCCGCGTCGCGTACGTCGTCGAGGCCGCGGCGCCTGGCGCGAAGGCGGCGCCGCCGGGGATGGGCATCCAGTTCTTGAACCCGAACGACGCGGCGCGCGCCCGCGTCGAGGCGTTCATCGCCGGGTGCGCCGCCGAGCCGCCGGTCCTCGAGGCGCGCGCCCCCGAGCGGCCGCGCAAGGTGCTGGTCGTCGACGACGACGCGCGGTACGGCCGCGCCGCCTCCGAGCCGTTCCAGGCACGCGGCGACGAGGTGCGCGTCGCGCGCGACGGCATCGAGGCGCTCGCGCTCTGCATCCAGGACCCGCCCGAGATCATCCTGTGCGACGTGCAGATGCCGCGCATGGACGGCTGGCAGTTCCTGCGCGTCGTGCGCGCGCGCCCCGCGCTCGCGAAGGTGCCGTTCGTGTTCCTCACGTCGCTCGACGGCGAGGTCGATCGCCTGCGCGGCTACCGCCTCGGCGTCGACGACTACATCCCGAAGCCCTATCGACCGCAGGAGGTGCTCGCGCGCGCCGACCGCGCGTTCGCGCGCGCGGCGGCGGCCGCGGCCGAGGTCGAGGCGCCGAGCCTCCGCGGCGACCTCGAGCAGGTCAGCGCAGGCAGCGTGCTCTCGTTCCTCGAGATGGAGCGGCGCTCGGGCGTGCTCACGCTCGCCGGCCCGCCCGAGGCGCGCGTGCTCCTCCGCGGCGGCGCGCCCATCGGCGTCGCGATAGTCGGCCGCGTCGCCTCGCCGCGCGAGCTCTTCTTCGAAGTCCTCGATCGAAGGACCGGGCCGTTTGCGTTCGTCGCGCGCGACGTCGCGGAGCCCGACCTGATGAACGCGAACATCACCGCGCTCCTCCTCGAGCACGCTCGCCACACCGACGAGGGCACCCGCTGAGGCGGGCGCTCAGCGCCGATATGGGTCCGCTCGCGTTGTCGGCCTGCTCAGCGCACTGGAGTGCGCTTCCGCGCGCCTCCTAGCGATCGGACCCGTCTCGACGCCGATCGCCTTCGCCTCAGATGGTCGTGCCGAGTTCGATTCGGAGAGCTCGCGAGGCAGCGCTAGGGGTCAGCTCGGGGGGCGGTAGGACGAGAGGTCGGGCTCGATGTCGAAGGTGTTCTCGTCCTCGATGACGTCCTCGACCTCGACCTCCTCGACGCTCGACGGCGCGGGCGTGTCGGGCTTCGACGTGCGCGCGGCGCGCTGCTCGGCGGTCGTGACGAGGGCGCCGAGCGAGAAGCCGTGCGGGGGCGCCGCGCCGGCGACGTCGGCGCGCGGCGTGAGGTGGAAGCGGCCGCCCATGTGGAGCATCTCGCCCACGACCTCGATCGCGTCGCTCTCCTCGCCGTCGAGCCGCGCCGCCGTGACGACGCCGCGCGCCAGCTCGAGCTCGGCCTCGTGCGCGCCCGCGCTCACCTTGAACACGCCCGTCTTGCGCTCGACCTCGAAGATCGCGAGCAGCGTGCTCACGCTCACGTCCTTCGCCGCGCCGGCGAGCGCGCTCTCCGGGCCGCTGCCGGGTGGCCGCGACGACGCGACGGCGCGCGTGCGGTCGAGGCGCGGGCGCAGGCGGACGAGCGCGTCGACCTGCTGGAGCACCTCGCTCGCGTGGTACGGCTTGGTCACGTGCGCGTCCGCGCCGGCCTTCAGCGCCTCGGCGCGGCCGATCGCAGCGGCGTGCGTCGACACGAGGATGATCGGCGTCGCGTTGACGGGCGGGACCTCGGCGCGGATGCGCTTGACGACCCACGCGCCGTCGCGCTCCGGGAGCTCCGCGTCGCACACGACGCAGTCGGGCTTCTCGGTATGGACCGCGGAGATCGCCTGCGCGGCGGACGTGCACGCGAGGACGTCGTGGCCCGCCTCGCGGAGCGCGTCGGCCAGCATGCCGAGCACCCACTCGGTCGCGTCGACGACGACGAGCCGCGCCATGCGAGAGATCCTACTTTCGATCCCCCGTTGAGGCCGCTTTCCCTGGGCTTTTCTTCGCGTCCCGGGTTGGTCCCCCGAGAAATCGACGGCTCACCTCTTGACGCGCCGCGTTGTGTGATACATGTATCACGATGTGACACGGACCGACCACACCCAGGTTGATGGCGCGCCCGCCCAGGTTGACGGCGCGCCCGACGAGGCCACGCAGAGGAAGGAGCGGGTGCTCCACACGCGCATCCCTGCCGTCCTCGAGCGGGACCTCAAGCGGCTCGCGGGGCAGCTGCGCCTCCCCGTGTCGAACCTCGTCCGCGCCATCCTCGAGGACGCGCTCACCGTCGCCGACAAGGCGAGCGGCGTCGTGCAGGCCGAGCTCACCAACGCGGCGAACGCCGTGTCGCACCAGCGCGAGACCATCCAGCGTCGCCTGCGCGATCTCGACCTCGAAGACGAGGTCCTCGGCTTCCAGCCCATGCTCCTCGCGCAGCCGACCGCGTGCACCCGCTGCGGCGTCGCGCTCGACCGTGGCGTGCAGGGCTGGCTCGGCCTCCGCGCGTCGCCCGGCCCCGCGATCGTCGTCTGCGCAGGCTGCGTCCCCGGCCCCGCGCGCTGACACCCACCTCGCGGCGACGTCGCCGCGACACGAAGGTCGAAAAACCGCGACAGCACGCGGGCGGCACCGATCCGCCTCGCGAACAGAGGAGAACGCACATGAACACGAACACGAACACCAACGCGCGCGAGACGTTCACCGACAGCCTGAAGGGCCTCGGCCAGGCGTGGGCGCGCTATGGCCTCCGCCTCGGCTCCGTGGCGCTCGACGCGCAGTCGAAGCAGCTCGCCTCGTGCGGCGAGGCCCTCGGCAAGGCGCTCGCCGGCACCGCGAAGGCGCTCGGCGACATGGCCGACACGCTGCAGGCGCCCGCCGCTCCCGCACCGGACGAGGTGGTGATCACGCCCGCGGACGCTGCGATCCCGCGCGAAGGAGGCGCGACCTGAGGGCTACTTCTTCTTCTTCTTCTTGTCGGCGTCGGGCGGCGGCCCGGGCGGCGTGTCGTGCCGCATGATCGCGGCGACCGCCGGATCGATCGCCGCGTCGACGACGGGCTTGTTCACGCGGAGCGACGCGATCGACTGCCACGTGCCGACGTCCTCGAGCGCGACGCCGACGGCGGTGTCGCTGCGCTGGATGAGCCGCAGGTGGTTCGAGGAGTCCCTCCAGTCGACCTCGACGGCGTAGCGCGAGGTGTAGTCGGGCTGGAGGACGCGGCCGGCGACGCCGTAGAGCGTCGCGAACTTCACCGCCGAGTCGGCGTAGTCCTTCCCGTACGGCGACTTCTCGAAGAGCTTGTGCTCGCCGATGATCTTCCAGAGCCGATCCTGGATGAAGAAGAACTCGACGTTCTCGCCGTTCCGCGTGAGCTGCATCATCGTCTCGCGGTTGTTGTACGAGAACTCACCCTTCAGCGGCGACGAGTCGAGGCCCGTCGGCAGCTTGCCGAAGTCGATGCGGCTGCGGCGGAAGGCGGCCTTGTCCTCGGCGATCTGCGCGTCGAGCGCCTTCATCTGCACGCCGGGCTGCACGTCCTTGTATTTGGGCTTGTAGTCCGCGTCGATCATCGCGTCGATCGCCGTCGCGACGCGGTCGGGGGACATCCCGAACACGATGCCGGGGAAGCTCAGGTTGATCGGCCGCGCCGTCATCGGAGGGTCCGCGAGGACCACCTCCTTCTTCGGCGGGGGCTTCGCAGCCGCGTCCGTCGCGAGGGTGGTCGAACCGAGCATGAGCCCTGCCGTCAGCAGGGCCACCGAGTAGCTGAACGCCTTCATACGCCTGCCGAGACCCTAGCACGCGCCGGGCGAGGCCGAAAACAAGCGGCTCCGGAGGCGGCTTCGCCGAGGACCGTCCGCCGTGCTACGAGTCGCCTCACGCGCGCACCCGGCGCTTCGACCGAGGTAAGCCGCGCGGATCAAAGGACGATGCGCTCGCTCTTCCTCGCCCTCTTGGCCTCGGTCGTGTCGACGTCGTGCGTGCCTGCGCAGCGCGGCGCGTCCACCGCGTCCACGCTGCCGCGCTGGGAGCAGCACGACCGCGAGGTCTACGACGACAACATCGACCCCGCCGCCGTCGGCCTGTCGCTCGAAGGGCCGTCGGCCTACGCCGACAAGTTCCTCCGCGAGCGCGCGCAGACGGCCGAGGTCGTCGGCTACATGCGCGTCGACACCGTGACGGTCGAGTCCGTCGGCGACGCCAAGCGCTTCCGCCTCGGCGTCCGCGTGGCGACGCCGACGCTCGGCAAGTCGAAGGTCGAGGAGCGCGATTTCGAGCTCGAGGTGAGCGCGGGCAACCCGCTCCTCGGCGCCGGCTTCGAGCAGCGCGTCCGCGGCAAGAAGTTCATCGGCTTCATCCACCGGTACGCCGACGACATGGGCGAATCGACGGTGCACTTCCACCTCTCGGCCGACACGCCCGAGGTCGCGCGCGCGGTGCAAGAGG
>DASYCF010000562.1:0-2415 GCA_036500365.1 Byssovorax sp. | reverse complement strand
CGAGCTCTTCCGCACGTTCCTGCGCGACGGCCTCGGCGTCGCGCCCGGCGAGATCGTCTTCGCCGACTTCACCCGTCATTTCGTGCGCGAGTACCTCGACTTCTGCATGCGCGGCTCGGCGATGGAGGCGAGCGCGTTCCTGTCGCTCGGCACCGAGGGCATCGTCCCGCAGATGTACGAGATCTTCGTCGAAGGCTTGCACAAGGCCGGCCTCCGCGACGACGAGCTCTCGTTCTTTTATACGCACATGGCCTGTGACGACACGCACGCGCTCACGCTCGAGGGCTTGCTCGCCTCGTACGCGCGCGAGGACGGCTGGTTCGCCAGCGCGGACCGCGCGATGACGCGCGCGCTCGACCTCCGCCTGAGCTTCTTCGAGAACCTGTTCGACACGCTCCAGCACCGCCGCGTCGGCTCCATCCTCGCGAAGATCCAGGGGCGGAGGTCGCTCGCAGCGGGCCGTCCGGCCGATGTGCGGCTGCTCCACCACGGCGCCGAGCGCGGCGCCGCCCTCTACGCGAACGAGATCGAGCGGCTCGACATCCAGTTCGAGGTCGACCGCTTGGCGTTCGGCGGCGAGGTGCTCGACGCGCGCATGGTGCGCATCCCGCCCGGGAAGAACAACGAGCGACACCGCCACGCGCACGAGACGGTGTTTCACATCGTCCACGGCGAAGGCCGCGTGCTCGTCGACGACGCGGCGGTCGCCGTGCGCGCGGGTGACGTCGTGTTCGTCCCACGGTGGGCGCTCCATCAATCGCAGAACACGGGCGCAGACGAGATGGTCATCCTCGCGATCACCGACTTCGGCCTCACGGGCGCCGCGTTCGTCGGTGACTACGACAAGACGGCACGCAACAAGACGGGAGGCGGCTCATGATCGGTATCGAACGCGTCGGTGTGCTCCGGACCGCGGTCTTCCGCCGCCAGCACGAGGAGCTCGCGCAGTCCGTCGCCGACATCACCGCGCTCCTCGACGCGGCGGAGCTCGCGAAGGACGCCAGCATCGTCTCGGGGCACCTCTCGATCCTGTCTGGCAAGCTCACGGTGCACCTCGCCATGGAAGACAAGGGCCTCTATCCGCGCCTCGCGCGCCACGCGAGCCGCCCGGTGCGCGACCTCGCCCAGCGCTTCATGAGCGAGATGGGGAGCATCCACGACGTGTTCCGCGACTACCTGGCGCGCTGGCGCGACCCCGCGCAAATCCAGAGGCAGGCGCAGAGCTTCGTCGAAGAGACGAAGGGCCTGCTGGCGGCGCTCACGCAGCGCATCGCGCGTGAGGACAACGAGCTCTACCCGATGGTCGACCGCGAGGGGTAGACCGCCCTCGACCGCGGTTCAGCTCACGGGGTCGTGTCGGCCAGGCACTTGTTGTAGGGGGCCTGGCAGCCGTTCACGCCGACGAGGCACGCTTGGCAGGTCGGGTTCACCGGCTGGCCGATGCAGATGTCCGTGCCGCACGCGGCGGCGCAGGCTCCGCCGTTGCCGCACGCGCAGAACACGAGCGCGTCGAAGTCGGTCGTGTTCGTCGCGGTCGGCGAGTCGGGGCAGACGTCGCCCGGGGTCGTGTCCTCGGTCGCGATCATCTGGCTGCACGTCTTGCACGCGCTCCCCGTGCCGGTGCTCGCCGTCGTCGTCGCGGTGGTCGTCGTCGCGGTGGTGGTGGTCGTCGTCGCGTTGCCGGGGCACTGCGTGCACAGCGCGTCGCACGTCGTCGGTTGACAGGTGCACTGGGCGACGGCGACGAGATCCGCCGCGTTGCTCGGGCAGACGCCGTTGGGCGAGCCCGAGAGGAGCGCCTGCGCGCACGTGAGGCAGCCCGCGGGGTCGCCGGCGCCGGCCATGTCGGTGAGGCACTGGTTCACCTCGGTCGCGCACGCGCACTGCGCACACCCCTGGCAACTCGTGCACGTGCCGCAGTTCGGCGTCGTGCACGCGGGCGCGCCGCCTGCGCCGCCCGTGCCCGACCCGGCCCCGCCCACGCCAGCGCCGCCCGTGTTCGCCGCGCTCGATCCGCCCACGTTCGTCGCGCTGCCCCCGCCGACGCTCGAGCCGCCCGCGCCGCTGTTCGTGCCGCTCGACGCGGGTGACGTCGTCGTCGCGTGCGTGCCCGTCGTCGTCGCCTGGGTGCTCGCGGTCGAGGACGTGCTGAGCTCGCCGCCGATGCCTCCCTGTCCTCCGGAGTCGGTCGACGCGTCGGAGCCTCCGCACGCGGCCGCGACGAGGGTGACAGCCACCAAGAAGCCCGCAGGCGTGCGCCAGGTCATGAAGCCTCCGAAGCAGGTGAAGCGATGATCTCTCGCGGCGCGAGACCCCCGCGCCGAACTGCCCTGAGGGTATCACGGCCGAGCCGACGCTTGACGGTGTGCGCGCGCGCGGTCATGTCGTCCGCGGTGAGCGACGACGATCGCAAGG
>DASYCF010000561.1:0-4800 GCA_036500365.1 Byssovorax sp. | reverse complement strand
CGCTACCGCCCCGCGCCGCCGAGCACGATGGCAGACGCGCCGACGATGACGGTCGTCATCCCCGCGTACAACGAGGGCGCGATGGTGGCGGTCGCGATCGACTCGGTCGCCGCCGCGCGCTATCCGCGAGATCGCCTCGAGATCATCGTCGTCGACGACGGCAGCACCGACGACACGTGGCATCACGTCGAGCTCGCCGCCGCGCGCCACGGCGCGCGCGTGACCACCGTCCGCTTCGCGAAGAACCGCGGCAAGCGCGCGGCCCTCGCCGCCGGCTTCCGCCGCGCGAAGGGCGACATCCTCGTGACGATCGACTCCGACAGCGTGATCGACGACGGCACCCTCCTCGCGATGGCCGGGCCGTTCGAGAACGCGAAGATCGGCGCCGTCGCCGGGCGCGTCACCGCCTACAACCGCAACGCTGGCGTCATCGCCAGCATGCTCCACGTCCGCTACGCGCTCTCGTTCGACCTCCTGCGGGCGGTGCAGTCGACGTACGGCACCGTCTACTGCTGCCCGGGGGCGCTCGCGGCGTATCGCACGTCGATCGTGCGCGAGCTCCTCGACTCGTGGCTCGGTCAGACGTTCCTCGGCGTGCCGTGCACGTTCGGCGAGGATCGCGCGCTCACCAACGCGATCCTCGAGCGCGGCCACGACACCGTGTACCAGGGCACGGCGATCGTCCGCACCGTCGTGCCGACGACGTACGCCCAGCTCTGCCGCATGTTCATCCGGTGGGAGCGGAGCTACGTGCGCGAGGAGATCCGGTTCGCGCGCGCCGTCGTGTGGAAGCGGCCGCTGGCGAAGCGGATCATCGCGCTCTTCGACACGGTGATCATGAACCTGCGCTACCCCATCGGGTACGCGAGCCTCGCGCTCCTGGTGGCCATGGTCGTGCGCGACCCGGCCGTGCTCGCGCGGGTGCTCCTCGGCGTCGGGCTCATGTCGCTCTTCAACATGCTGTACTTCCTGCGCACCGAGCGATCGTGGGCGTTCCTGTACGGCGTCGCCTACGCGTACTTTTCGTTCTTCGCGCTGTTCTGGATCTTCCCCTACGCGGCGGTGACGGTGCGCGCGCGCTCGTGGATGACGCGCTGAGCGGCCAAGTTTGCGGCGGCGAACGGCGCGCATTCGCCGCGCGGCGGTCGGCGGCGCTAGCATGCGCCCATGGCCGCGCGCGCTTCGGGTTCCGCCACCATCAGCTTCGGGCTCGTCTCGATCCCGATCAAGCTCTACACGGCGACGTCGCCCCAGGGCGTCTCGTTCAACATGCTGCACAAGAAGTGCAGCGGCCGGCTGAAGATGCAGCTCTTCTGCCCCGTGGACAACGAGGTCGTCGACCGCCGCGACACGGTGAAGGGCTTCGAATACGGCAAGGACCAGTACGTCGTCTTCGAACCCGAAGAGCTCCAGAAGCTCGAGGCCGAGAAGACGGACCGGCTCGACATCGTCGAGTTCGTGCCCGTCGACGCGGTCGACCTCGTCTACATCGAGGGCTCGCACTACCTCGGGCCGGGCAAGGGCGGCGACCGCGCCTACAAGCTGCTGAGCGAGGCGATGGAGCGCACGAACCGCGTCGCCGTCGGGCGCTACTTCTCGCACGGCAAGACGAACCTCGTGCTGCTCCGGCCCTACAAGGGCGGCCTCATCCTGCACCACGTCTTCTACGCCGACGAGGTGCGCTCGATGGACGACGTCGACTACCCGGGCAAGCTCGAGTTCAAGCCCGTCGAGGAGCAGCTCGCCGACAAGCTCATCGAGCAGCTCTCCGTGCCGGACTTCAAGCCGGAGCAGTACCACGACGAGTACAAGGAGCGCGTGATGGCCGCGGTCGAGCGCAAGGTCGCCGGCCAGGCGATCGAGGTGCCCGCCGTCGAGCCGCAGGCGCAGATCATCGACCTCTTCGAGGCGCTCAAGAAGAGCCTCGAGGCCGGCGCCGCGGGCCCCGCGTCGAAGCCTGCCAACGACGAGGTCGCCGCCGCCGAGGCCGCCGCGGCGGCGCCCGCGCCCGAGGCCGCCGCCGAGCCGTCCGAAGACGGCGACGCGAAGCCGATCAAGAAGGTCGTGAGCCGCAAGCCGCAGCGCGAGAAGAAGGCCACCGGCTGAGCTCCGTCCGCTCGCGCCCGACCCAAGCGCGGGCGCGCTGCCGCGTCGAAGCGGGCAGCGCATGCCACTCCGCACCGCGAGCTTCGCCTTGTGCGCGGCGGCGTGCGCGCTCGCCTGCGCGCCGTCGCCCGTCGTCGTCGTCCTCGAGGCGACGCCGCGCGACGCGTACGCCCCCGACCCGCTGCCGCACGACGCGTCCGACGCGATGGACGCGAGCGCGCGCATGGAGCTCCCGCCCGAGGCGCTGATCCCCGTCGGCGGCTTCCTCGCCGACGCGCACGGGCGGCTGCATCGCTCGTTCACCGAGGGCACGCTCGTCGGCTTCGAACGCGCGAAGGTCGCCGCGAAGGACGTCGACCTCGAGACCGACGTCGAGCTCGCGGTCGCCGCGGACGACGGGCGCGTCGTCGACGTGGCGTTCGCGTCGTCGAGCGGCGTCATCGAGTTCGACGCCGCGGCGATGCACGCGGTGCTCCGCGCCTCGCCGCTCGCGCCGCCGCCGCCCGAGATCGTCGGCCCATCTCGTCAAGCCAGGCTGGTGTGGCGCTTCCGTCGCCGCGCCGTCGATCCGTGCGGCGTCGACGGCGCGTCGCTCTTGCCGGGCTGGCTGCTCCTCCGCGAGCGCGCCCCCGCCGCCGAGCGATGACTACGGCGCGGTCGCGGCCTTCGCGAACTCGCGCTCCGCCTCGCCGCGCTCGTACGCGGCGAAGAGGCGGCCCCAGTGCGTGTCCCGCTTCCAGTCGAGGAAGGTCTTCTTGTCCTTCAGCGGCCAGCGGTAATAGTCGTGGTACGCCTCGCTCCCGAGGATGAACGCGTTCACCAGCGGCGTGTGGAAGAACACCTTCTGGAAGCGCTTCATCGGGCCGAACCACATCAGATCGCCGATGGTGCTCGCGCCGTTGTCGCCGACCTCGAAGCCCCAGCTCTCGTTCGACACGTCGGCGCCGACGACCTCGATGTCGCGCGGATCACCGACGCCGAGGCCGTCGTCGTGGGCGACCCTCACGTACTCGAGCTTCATCGGATCGAAGCCCATCATCTTCGCGGCGACGGCATCGATGGCGACCTGATCGGACGACGCGAGCATGTAGTCCTTCACGACGGGGAACATCGTGCGCGGGCCCGGGCCGTTGCCGCACGTCGTGCCGTCCATCACGGCGAAGAGCCCGGCGTGGATCTCCTTTTGGATCGCGAGGAGATCGACGAGCGTGCGGTGGATCCACGAGTGCGTGTAGTGGCGGTGCGTCGCGAGCAGGCCGCCGAACGCGTTCTTCATCGCGCCCGTCGTCGTCGTGTAGATGTGGCACTTCACCGTCGGCAGGTGGACGATGTTCTTGCCGAAGAAGTAGTCGGGCACGTGCACGCCCTCGGGGAAGATGTGATCGAGCACGTGCATCTTCGCCTTCGGCTTGTAGTGGACCCACTTCATGTCCTCGGGCTTGAAGTTGTACAGCACCGGGATCGCGTACTTGCGAAAGAGCGGGACGTAGTTGTTGAGGTCCTCGCCCTTGAACGCGTTCGTGACGACGGTCTTGTTCTGCACGCACGAGATGTCGGCGAGGCCTGCCTTCTGGAGCGCGAGGATCGTCCCCTCCATCTGCCACGGCGTCGTGTTCGCGGCAGGGAAGGGGTAGTGCCACGAGATGTTGTCCTTCAGGATCGTGGTCGCGCCCTTGTCGAGCGCGCCCTGCATGCCCGCGAGATCACAGAGCCTCTCCACGTCGGCCAGGATCGTGGACGGCTTGACCTTGATGACAGCGACCTTCGCCTTGCTCATGGCGCTTCGTATGCCGGAAGCGCCCAGCCCGCGCAACCGGGGTCCGAGAGCCGCCCGCGAGCGGTCCACCGAATCTCGAAAATGGCGCGCCACGCGTCTTGCGCCCCGCTCGGCGCGCCGGTACCTTCGGGTTTCGGCTCAGCGTCTTGCTTGTCGTCGGTCGCAGTCCGCTCGCGCGGCACGGGGGCTCGGGGGCACGCGGGCCTGGGTTGTTGGTCGAGGCGCCCCCCCGCAGCACGATCCGGGCAGCGCGTGGCCACGTTTGAGCAGCCGGATCGTGCGTGGAAAGTTCGATGAGCAAGCGTTTGTACGTGGGGAATCTGGCCTTTCACTCGACCGAAGACACCGTGCGGAGCGCGTTCCAGCGCGTCGGTGTCGAGCCCGTGGCCGTCCAGGTGATGACCGACCGCATGACTGGCCAGTCGCGCGGCTTCGGCTTCGTGGACGTCGCCGGTGATCAGGAAGCGCAGACGGCGATCGACCAGCTGCACGGGAAGGACCTCGACGGTCGCCCCCTCACCGTCAACGAGGCGCGCGAGCGCACGCCCGGCGGCGGCGGCGGCGGCGGCGGCGGCGGCTTCCGCAGCGGCGGCGGCGGCGGCGGCGGCTTCCGCAGCGGTGGCGGCGGCGGCGGCGGTGGTGCAGGCGGCGGCGGCTTCCGCGGCGGCAGCGGCGGCGGTGGTGGTGGCGGCCGTGGCGGCGGCGGCGGCGGTGGTCGCGGCGGCGGCGGCGGCGGGGGTCGCGGCGGTCGTGGCGGTGGGCGCGGCGGCGGCGGCGACTCCTGGTAGCGGACGCGCTGAGCTCTACTGCGCATCCCCGCGGCGTCGGTCGGCCGTGCTCGCGTACTGGAGTACGCTCCGCGCGGCCTTCCTAGCCGCGGGGCGCGCAGCGAGCTCAACGCGCCGCTAGGCGCTCGA
>DASYCF010000560.1:0-2743 GCA_036500365.1 Byssovorax sp. | reverse complement strand
AGAGCAAGTCGTCGGCGCTCGGCGTGCTGAAGAGCGTGCGCGACGCGATGCGCGCGGAGCTCGGCGCCCTGCCGTGGATGGACGCGAGCACGCGCGCCGCCGCGGAGGAGAAGCTCGGCAAGATGAACGACAAGATCGGCTACCCGGCCAAGTGGCGCTCGTACGACTTCGCCGTTAGCGCCACCGATCACGAGGGCAACTCGCTCGCGTCCGAGGTCTACGAGGGCGCGCGCAGCATGCGCAAGGTCGGCCGGCCGCTCGATCGCGACGAGTGGCAGATGACGCCGCCGACCGTGAACGCGTACTACGACCCGTCGCTCAACGAGATGGTCTTCCCCGCGGGCATCCTGCAGCCGCCGTTCTTCGACAAGCGCTTCGTCACCGCCGTGAACTTCGGCGCGACCGGCGCCGTCATGGGCCACGAGCTCACGCACGGCTTCGACGATCAAGGCAGCCAGTTCGACGGCGCGGGCAACCTGCGCAACTGGTGGAGCGACGCGACGGCGAAGCAGTTCGGCGATCAGACGAAGTGCGTCGTCGGCCAGTACGGCGCCTACGAGGCGGTGCCCGGCGTGAAGCTCAACGGCGAGAACACGCTCGGCGAGAACATCGCCGACATCGGCGGCCTCAAGCTCGCGTATGCCGCGTTCAAGGCCGCGCAGAAGGACGCGAAGGAGCGCCTCGTCGCCGACGGCTACTCCGAGGATCAGCTCTTCTTCCTCGCCTTTGGTCAGTCCTGGTGTGAGAAGGACCGGCCCGAGTACCTCGAGCTCATCGCGAAGACGAACCCGCACTCGCCCGCGCGCTTCCGCGTCAACGGCGTCGTCGCCGACGTGGCCGCGTTCGCCGACGCGTTCGCGTGCAAGGACGGCACGCCGCTCCGGCCCGCGAAGACGTGCGCCGTCTGGTGATCTCCGCGCGCTCGCGCGTCCGCGCCGGAGAGGTAAACTCCGGCCGCTCCACGAGCCTTCTCTTCCAGAACCTCCGAGGCCCCGACCGATGACGAAAGACGACGACGCCCGCGACGACGACGAGAAGGACGCGCCCCCCGAGAAGGCCGCGAAGCCGAAGGCGAGCGCTCCCGAAGCGGAGAAGAAGGCCAAGGCCGCGCCCGCGAAGCCCCCCGTCGACGACGAAGACGACGACGACGCCGCGGAGGCGCCGGCCGAGAAGCCGAAGGCGAGCGCACCCGCAGCCAAGAAGAAGGCCAAGGCGGCGCCCGCGAAGGCCCCCGTCGTCGTCGACGAGGACGAGGACGAGGACGAAGACGAAGACGAAGACGAAGACGAAGACGAGGACGAGGAAGCGGCGGCGCCTCCGCCGAAGCGGAAGCTCAAGAAGAAGAAGCCGCCGGCGCCGCGCCCCATCTGGCCCTTCGCCGTCGCCGGCATCGCCATCGTCGGCATGTCGGGCGCGTACGTGTACTGGAAGCAGCCCCGCGAGCAGCCGCTGCCCAAGGGCGTGACGATGCGCGACATCGCCGACGCCACCACGCAGCACTGGGTCGAGCAGGGGTTCACCGAGCTCACGCCCGTGCTGCGCCTCCCCGGGCGCGTCGACGGCAAGGGCGACATCGAGGTGTGGGTGAAGATCCCGCCGAACACGAAGATCGGCGTGAAGCACCTCGACGCGCAGAAGCGCGACGCGCTCGTCTGGCCGACGGGCTCGATCGCCGATCGGCTCGAGGTCCACGGCGATCCCGCCCGCGTGGCCGACGTTCGCGGCACGGACCTGCTCGCCGGCGACGCG
Source organism: Byssovorax sp. (assembly GCA_036500365.1). Taxonomy (GTDB): domain Bacteria; phylum Myxococcota_A; class Polyangia; order Polyangiales; family Polyangiaceae; genus DASYCF01. The sequence goes on along the minus strand of DASYCF010000560.1, from coordinate 994 downwards.
GAGTCGTTCCATGTCTACAGGAAGCACGGCGAAGGTCTGCGCGGCTTCATCTGGGCGCGCGGCGACGAGGACGCGCAGCGCGGCGCGGACCGCGTGATCGTGGCGCACGCGCGAGCGAACGAGCAGCCCGGCCGCGACAACTTCGAGCTCCTGCGCAAGAACAACGCGTGCGGCCCGTGCCACGCGCACGCGCGCGACACGTTCTTCACCGAGAAGTTCAAGGGCCCTCAGCGCGGCACCGACGAGAACGGCTTCTTCGTCCCCGAGACGGTGCTGCGTGACAAGGCGCCCGTCGAGCATCACCGCCCGCGCGAGATGAACGTCGGCGAGAAGTTCGTGAAGTTCTTCTGCCCCGGTCCCGATCTCGGCGCCGACGTCGCGGCCAAGATCGTCGACCACAAGGACGGCACGAAGTGGCCCGAGTGCGACGACAACAAGAACGCCTACGGTGTCGTCGACATCGCCGCGGCGTTCGCAGCGGGCGACGAGCACGCGAAGAAGGTGTGCGACTCGCGCAAGTGGCTCTACGACCACATGGACGATCCCGCGCGGAAGGCCTTCGCCGACGCGTTCAAGGAGTGCAAGGTCGGCGGGTGACGACCTGCGTCCGCGCGTCGTGACCGGCGCGCGTCGGGTCGTCTTCGGGCTCGGCTCGAACGTCGGCGATCGAGGCGCGCACCTCGCCGCGGCGAGCGCGGCCCTCGCCGCGACGCCAGGGCTCGCGCTGGTCGCGCGGTCGCGCGTCTTCGAGACGCCCCCCGCCGGCGGCCCGCCGCAGGGCGATTATCTGAACAGCGCCGTCCTCTTCGAGACGGCCCTCGCCCCGCCCGAGGTGATGCGGCGCGCCCTCGAGGTCGAGCACGGCCTCGGCCGCGTCCGGCCCGATCCCGTGCGCTGGGGGCCGCGGACGATCGACGTCGACATCCTCTGGATCGAGGGCGTGATCGCCGACACGCCCGATCTCGCGATACCCCACCCGCGCCTGCGCGAGCGC
>DASYCF010000559.1:0-3383 GCA_036500365.1 Byssovorax sp. | reverse complement strand
GCGACCTCGAACGGCGAGGGCGGCGAGGGTCGATGAGCGCGCTCTCGACACCCGGCTTCGCGTTTCGCGTCGAAGGCACCTGCGGGCCGGCGCGGGCCGGCGTCCTCACGACGCCGCACGGCGACGTGCCGACGCCGACGTTCATGCCCGTGGGCACGCAGGGCAGCGTCAAGACGCTCACGCCGTTCGAGGTCGCGGCGACGGGCGCGCGCGTCGTGCTGGGCAACACGTACCACCTGTGGCTCCGCCCCGGCGCCGAGGCGATCGCGCGCGCCGGCGGCCTGCACGCGTTCACGCGCTGGCCGCACGCGATGCTCACCGACTCCGGCGGCTTCCAGGCGTTCTCGCTCGCGGATCTGCGCACCTCGAGCGAGGACGGCTTCACGTTCCGCTCGCACATCGACGGCGCGAAGAAGCACCTCTCGCCCGAGGTCGCGATGCAGGTCCAGGGCCTCATCGGGGCCGACGTCGCGATGCAGCTCGACGTGTGCCCGAAGGGCGACGCCCCGCGCGACGAGGTAGCGCGCGCGTGCGCGACGACGACGCGCTGGGCGCGCCGCTGCCTCGCGGCGAAATCGCCCACGCAGGCGCTCTTCGGCATCGTCCAGGGGTCGACGCACGTGGACCTTCGGCGCGCCCACGCCGACGAGCTCGGCGCGATGCCGTTCGACGGGCTCGCGCTCGGCGGCTTCAGCGTCGGCGAGCCGATCGCCACGATGCACGAGGTCCTCGGCGCGTGCGCGTCGGCGCTCGACGCCGCGCGGCCGCGCTACCTCATGGGCGTCGGCACGCCGCGCGATCTCGTCGTGGGCATCGCCGCGGGCGTCGACATGTTCGACTGCGTGCTCCCGACGCGCAACGGGCGGAACGGCCAGGCGCTCACGCAGACGGGCCGCGTGGTCATCAAGCAGGCGCGCTACAAAGACGATCCATCGCCCCTCGACCCGACGTGCGGCTGCCCGGCGTGCGCCGCCGGCTACTCGCGCGCGTACCTGCGCCACCTGTTCCTCGCGGGCGAGATCCTCGCGCTGCGCCTCTTCACCGAGCATAACCTCCACCTTTACGGTCGGCTCGTGCGCGAGGCGCGCGAGGCCATCCTCGCGGGGCGCTTCGCCGCGTTCGAGGCGGCGTGGGCCGCGGCCGGGACGGCGAGCCCCGGCGACCAAGTTGCCCGCGGCGCGCCCGTTCTGTAGCCTCCAGCCTGGGCGCCTCGCGCCCGCACGAAGGGCGCAGCTCCGCGATGGAACCGACCTTCCGAGCGCGAGAAGGTTCGACGGGTCGATGACCGAAGACGCAAAGAAGCCGCTCGGGCGCATCCTGCTCAAGCAGCGCGCCGTCAGCCAAGACGAGCTCGACCGGGCGCTCGCCGACCCGGCGAAGGGCGGCGCTCCGCTCGCGACTCGGCTCACGGAGTCCGGCGCGATCTCCGAGGTGGCCGCGCTGAAGGCGCTCTCCGAGCAGAGCGGCGTGCCGGGCATCGACCTGAACCAGGTGTGCATCCGCCTGTCCGACCTCGCGATCGTCCCGCGCGAGCTGGCGCAACGACACAAGCTCCTGCCCGTGCTCGTGCGCGACGACCGCGTCTTCGTCGCGATGGCGTCGCCGACCGAGAAGAAGGTCACCGACGAGATCGAGTTCGTGACCGGCAAGCACGTCTTCCCGTACATCGCGCTGTCGGGGCCGCTCGCGCGCGTGATCCAGGTCGCGTACGACATGAAGGATCGCGGCGAGACGCACTACGTCGGCCCCGCGTGCCCCGCCGAGGTGAAGAAGCGCGCCGGCATCGTCGAGGCGCCCGTGCGCGACTCCGGCGGCTTCGGCGCGGCGCTGCCGACGCCCGCCGTGCCGACGCCCGCCGTGCAGGCGCGCCCCGCGCCGCCGCCCGCCAAGGCCGCGGCCGAGGCCGAGCCCGCGTACGTCGATCCGTTCGCCGACTGGGCGGACATCACCGGCAACGCGTCGCCGCCCGCGCCCGGCGCGCCGCCGCGCACGGAGGCCGCGACGCCGCTCGTCGTCGACGACGCGATGGGCCGCGCCGCAGCCGACGAGCTCACCGACGCCGATTTCGGCACCGCCGATCGCGATCTCTCCGTGGTCACGTCGCTGCCCGAGGGCTCCGGCGCGGTCGCGCAGCCGGGGCAGCGCACGGTGCTCGTCGTCGACGACGAGATCGACATCCGGCGCCTGCTGCGCCGCGTGCTCGAGGACCGCGGCTACCGCGTGCTCGAGGCCGATCGCGGGCACACCGCGATGCGCATGCTCAAGGAGCGCACGCCCGACGTGCTCATCCTCGACGCGATGCTGCCCGAGGTGCACGGCTTCGAGATCGCGCGGCGGATGAAGGGCACCGAGCGCTTCGGCCACGTGCCGATCGTGATGGTGTCCGCCGTGTACCGCGGCTGGCGCTTCGCCGAGGATCTCAAGGCGAGCTACGGCGTCGACGCGTACATCGAGAAGCCGTTCCGCGTGGGCGACGTCGTCGCCGCCGTCGAGAAGGCGCTCGCGGGCCGCGTGAGCGATCGCGCGGCGAGCCCGCCCGAGACGCTGAACGCCGAGGCCGAGCGCCTGCTCGCCGCCGGCATCGCCGCGTACCAGGCCGGCGACATCGCGCTCGCGATCGAGCAGCTCAGCGAGGGCACGAAGAAGGACCCGGTGGCGTACCGGCTCCATTTCCACCTCGGCCTGCTCTATGGCAAGAACGGCCGCATCTACGACGCGATCCAGGCGCTCGAGACCGCGATCAACTTGAACGGGCGCCACTTCCCCGCGATCAAGAACCTCGCGATCCTCTATCAAAAGGCGGGTCTCCGAAACAAAGCCATCGAGATGTGGGAGCGCTCGCTCGCCGTCGCGCCGGACGACGCGACGCGACAGCAGATCCGCGAGCACCTGCTCTCGCTCCTCTGAGCGCCCATTCCCTGGGAAGTCGGACCGCGGTCTCGGACGCGCGGGCCGCGCAGCCCGACGCCGTTCGCGGAATTCCCTGGCTTCGCGCGCAACCAAATGCAGCTATCCTCAAGGTCGCATGGCCTTGTCACCCGGCGAAGAGGTGTCCGCGCTCCGATGAAGTTCCTCTGCGACAACTGCAAGGCCAAGTACCAGATCGGGGACGAGAAGGTCGCGGGCAAGACCGTCCGCATGAAGTGCCGCCGCTGCGGCCACTCGATCACGGTCAGCTCGAAGGTCACCGAGAGCTCGGTCTCGCGGCCGTTTCCCATCGATCCGGCGGCGCAGCAGGCGTTCGACGGCGCGCCCGACAGCGGCCGCTTCCCCACAGGGCAGCCGTCCGCGCCCGCGCCGCAGCCCGAGCCGCCGCAGGTCGACGACGACAGCACGCAGATCATGCAGATGCCGGTGATCCAGCCGCGCCCGGCCGCGCCGAC
>DASYCF010000558.1:0-1742 GCA_036500365.1 Byssovorax sp. | reverse complement strand
GTCCGCCTCGCCCTGCGCGGGCCGCTCGCGGACGCCGTGACCTTCGACAAGAACCTGTCCGCCGCGTTCGTGCGCGACCGGGCCATCGACGCGGCGAACGTGATCACGCTGTGGCGCGGCGAGCGCAGCGCGCTCCCGCCGATCGTGCTCGACGCGGCCGGAGAGGTGACGTCCGTCGCGACGCCGATCGGCCTGACCACGTTCGTGGCCGGCGGACCGACGGGCCTCGCGACGAGGGACGACGGCGCCGTGTTCGCCTCGATCGATCGCGGCGCGACGTGGACGCGCGTCGCCGCCCCGCCGGCGCCGCTCGGCGACCCGGCGGCGTGCGGCCTCGTCGGCTGCGACCTCGGCGCGTTCTTGCGCGTCGGCTGGGGGCCCTCGCGCGAGGAGGCGACCGCGCGACCGCGCCGCGCCGCCGCGCAGCCGGCCGAGCGCGCGCGCGACGCCGAACCGGCCGTGCGACTCCGTTGCGCGTTCGATGGCAAGGCCGACGCGAAGCGGCTCGACCGATCGTGGTCGCTCGGCGCCGGGCCGCCGTCGACCCCGCGACCCGAGCCGACCGCGCGCATCGGCGATCGCGGCGCGATCTCGTTCACGCGCGGCACGCCGACCGACGTCGCCGCCCGATGGGTCGCGCCGCTCGATCTCGACGCGCGCGTGCACACGGCGCGCGGCGTCTCGCCAGAGCCCTTCAAGCGGATCGACCTGCGCTTCGGCTACGTCCTCACGCGGACGCGCGCGCTCGAGCCGTTCGTCGAAGGCGCCCCCCGCGCGGGTTGCGCTGCGGGCGTGCTCGAGGAGCTCGGCGTCGTTCGTCGGGGCATCGGCTGCCTCGACGGCGTCGGCGTCGGCGTCGAGATCGGCGGGCGCACGTGGGTCGCGTACCTCGACGTGTCGGCGCGCGCGCTCGACCTCGACCTCGCCGGCTCGCCCACGCTCGCGACGTCGAGGCGCGCGGACCCGAGCGACGCACGCGCGCGCGTCAGCGTCGCCAAGTGGGCGCTGCCGCTCGCCCTCGAGGGCCGCGCGCTCGCCGCCGGCGCGCGGCGCGACGCGCTCGTCGTCGCGCTCGTCGACCGCGACGGCGGGGCAGTGATGAGCGCGATCACGGCCGCCGACCGCGCGGGCGTCGCGGCACGATCGACGCGTGAGGGCGCCGCCGCGTCGATCGGCCCGTCGGAGCCGCTGGCGTCGCTCGCTGCGCTCGCGCTCGGATCGTCGCCCGCGTGCTCGGGCGCGGCGCCGCACGACGAGGCGACGCTCGCGCTCGCCTTCACCACGCAGATCGCGCTCGCGGACGACGGCGCGCGCGATCTGGTCGCCCTGGGCGAGGGCGGGGTGGCGGTCGTGCGCTGGTCGAGCGCGCGCGCGTGCCTCGACGCGATCGAGATCGGCGCGCGCGATCTTCGCTACGAGGCGACGGGCGGCTGGCGTCGAGCGGCCGTCGGGGTGCACGAGGTCGTGCTGCGCGGCGCGCGCGCGTCGGCGATCACGGTCGAGAACGGGCTCGAGGTTCGGCAGCCCGTGCGCTGCACGCTCGAGCGACCGCGGGTGCACCGATGAAGCGCCCCACGCTCGCCGCGCTCGCCTGTGCTCTCGCCGCCTGCTCCGCCGCGCCACAGCGCGAGGTCGCGGCGCGCGCGCGCGCGACCACGTCGGTCGAGGCCCCTCGCTTCCTGCTCGTGTCGCGGGGCGCGCTCGTCGAAGACGAGTCGCCGGAGGGCGCGCCCGACGTCGCG
>DASYCF010000557.1:0-2893 GCA_036500365.1 Byssovorax sp. | reverse complement strand
GCCGGCCAGCACGACGCGGTCGGTCGCGTCGACCGCCAGCGCGTTGACACTGACGACGCCGCCGACGTCGCCGAACGATTTGGCCCACTTCAGGCTGCCGTCGGCCGCGTACGTCACCACCATGAGGTCTTCCGCGACGGGCGTGAGCGTCACGCCGACGTCCACGGGGACGTCGAACATCGCCGCGAACGTGACGCTCCCGTCCGGCGCGACGGCCAAGTACGGTTCCGGCAACCCGATGTTCGCGGACCCGAGGAGCTGGAACGTCTTGGACCAGAGCGTCACGCCGTTGCCGTCGAGGTGGCTCAGCGTATCGCTGCCCACGGGAGGCGACGTAGATGTCGCCGGAGGCGCTCGCGCCGAGCGTCGCATACTCGGTGGAGAATGGGACACTCCAGACGACGGCGCCGCACTCCACGACTTGATCCTCCGGATCGCAGGACCAGCTCGTTGGAGCGTAGCAGTCGTCCGGTTTGGGATCGACGCTCGAGGCGCACTCCGCCTGGAAGCCATAGTCACCGCAGCGCCAGTAGCCAGGGGCGCACGCGCGTGGGCTCACGTCCGCGGATCCCGTGACGCAGAGCAACGAGCCGTCGCAGGTGCCTGCGATGCCCGGGCAGCCGCACCCCGGGTCTCCGCAAGTCGACGCGCACCCTGCGCACCCGGCGCACCCAGCCGCGCACGACGCGCTCGAGGCGCACGCCGCCGCGCCCACGCTGCAGCCCAGCGGTGCCGCCGCCGGCGCCGTCGCCGGTCGTCTGGGCGTCGCCGCGGACGACGCGCACGCGCTCGCGAGCCCAAGCAGGAGCGCGCTCGCCAACACGGCCTCGAGGCCGCGGATTATCGAAGTCAAGCAAGGTTCCATCCTTCGACGCTACCAGGCGAGCTCATGCGGTCAAGCAGCGGCGCCGTCGACGCGCAGCGCGATCCGCTCTGGTCAGGAGGTCGACTCGAAGGGCTCGCCGAACGTGTAGCGCAAGAGGAGCGCAATCGCGATGACGGGAACCAGGGTCGCGCCGAAGAAGCTCGGCCCCCACATGTCGCGCGGCTCGAGCAGCTGATAGGCGCCGATTACCGCGACGGGCATGCCGATGCTCTGCGCCCACGCGCTCCGTCCGACGGGCAGCTGGCGGAGCTCCGCGCGGACGAAGACGAAGTCGACACCCATCAGCGCCGCGCTGCAGAGGAGCGCGACGACGGCGCCGATCGCCATGCCGTAGAGCCAGTTCAGCGCGACCCCGCCGACGCTGGGATCCACGAACCCGAGCGCGACGAGCGCGGTCACGAGCGCGCTCGTGGAGAGCGACGGCCCGATGAGCGCCGCGCGGACCCAGGCTGCCGTCGACCGCACGCGCCCTGCTTACCGCGCGTCACCGGCGCGTGCACGCGCGATCGGCGGCGCGGCGAGCGCGCGTCAGGCGGCGAGCGCCGCCTCGAGCGCGGCGCGGGCGACGGTGTCGAACGCGACGAGGCGAACCTCACCGGCGAACGCGCGAGACTCGCGCACGGCGATGCGGGCGGCCGCGTCGGCCGGATAGCCGTACACGCCGGTGCTGATCGCGGGGAACGCGATCGACGCGAGGCCCCTCTCGGTCGCGAGCGCGATCGAGCTCCGGTACGCCGACGCGAGCAGCGCCGGCTCGCCCGCGGCGCCGCCGCACCAGACAGGGCCGACCGTGTGGATGACCCAGCGCGCGAGCAGGCGGAAGCCGGGCGTGATGCGCGCCTCGCCCGTCGGGCAGCGCACGCCGGGCGACACCTCGGCGACGGCGCGGCACGCCTCGACGAGCTCGGGGCCGGCGGCGCGGTGGATCGCGCCGTCGACGCCGCCGCCGCCGAGCATGCGCTCGTTCGCGGCGTTGACGATCGCGTCGACGTCGAGCTTCGTGATGTCGGCCGTGACGACGCGCACCATGCGCGCGAGGCTACCTCGGCTTCGCGCGCGGCGCTTGCGCGACGTGCCGGTATGCTCGCGTGCGTGAGCGACGCGGCGCGCGTGCGGGCGATCGAGGGCGCGGACGTCGACGCGCTCGTGGCGTTGAACAACCTGCACGTCGCCGAGATCGGCGAGACGAGCGCGGCGGCGTTCGCGGAGCTCGTCGCGATCGCGGCGCGCGCGACCGCGATCGGCGAGGTCGGCGCGCCCGAGGCGTTCCTGATCGCGCTCGACGATCGCCTCCCGGCGCACGGGCCGAACCACGCTTGGTTCCTCGCGCGGCATCCGCGCTTTCTCTACGTCGATCGTGTGTGCGTCGCGGAGGCGTCGCGCGGTCGGGGCCTCGCGAGGGCGCTGTACGCGGACGCGTTCGCGGCGGCGCGCGCGGCGGGCGCGCCCGTCGTGTGCTGCGAGGTGAACCTCGAGCCGCCGAACCCCGGCTCCGACGCGTTCCACGCCGCGCTCGGCTTCGCGGAGGTCGGCCGCGCGCGGCTCGTCGAGCGACACAAGCTCGTGCGGTACCTCGAGCGCGCGCCGTGAGGTCTGCTATTCGCGCGGCGCGGCGTCGTCGGCGAGCGCGACGTGGTACGCGAGGATCTCCGCGTGGAGCGGGGCGTCGGTCGCGAGCGCCTCGACGACGAAGAGCTCGGTGCCGGGCGGTGCGTCGTCGCTCGACGTCCCGGGCGCGCCGCGGGCGCCGGCCTCGAAGTCCTCGACGACGCGCGTGCGCACCTGCGCGGCCGCCCACGCGCCGCGCGCACCGAGCGGGAGCGTGATCGCCGTGACGGGCGACGTGTGCTCCGGCGGCGCGACGGCGTCGCTCGTCGCGAGCGTCAGCGGATCGGGGAACAGGACGACGAGCGACGCGCGCGCGCAGTCGGCGTCGCAGCGCACGAACGCGAAGACCGCGCCGTCGAGCAGCGGCGCGGCCGCGTGCGTCTCCGCGTGCAGCGCCCT
>DASYCF010000556.1:0-4355 GCA_036500365.1 Byssovorax sp. | reverse complement strand
AAGAGCGCGACGATGCCGACCGCGATGGCCCCGGAGATCCCGATCGCCGCGAGCATCGAGACGCCGGCGCGCACGAGCAGGCCCGTGAGCGCGACGACGAACGGCGCCTGCGCGAGCGCCGTGAACGCGATGATGGCGAGGAAAAACCTCCGCATCCGCTTGGGATCGCGACGGGGCGGGGACAACTCCCAATCAGCGTGGGGCGCCCCGCGCGCGAGCGCAACGAGGCTTCTCCTGACGTCACCCCTTTGCACGCGACGAACGCGGCCTCGAGCCGCGCGCCGCCGACGCCTTTTGCTTCGCGCGAGATCGCGTGGTAGCGCGCGCTCGAGCAAAATGGCCGCCGACCCCAAGATCACGCCCACGTTCGTCAAGGCGCCGCACGGCGCGAAGGCGATGGAGATCACGTGGGGCGACGGGCACGTCACGCCGCTCCCGCACGAGATCCTGCGCGGCTACTGCCCGTGCGCGCACTGCCAGGGCCACGGCGGGACCATCCAGTTCGTGCCGGGCGGCAACCTCGATCTCACCGACATCCAGCAGGTCGGCAACTACGCGCTCCAGTTCACGTGGGGCGATCGGCACGACTCGGGCATCTACACCTTCTCGTACCTCCGCTCGCTCTGTCAGTGCGACGCGTGCCGGCCGAATTTCGATCCGCGGCGCGCGCCTTGAGCCAGACCAAGCCGAAGAAGAAGGCGCACGACGACGCGAAGCCCGCGCCGAAGCGCGCCGCGCCTGGCTCCGATCCGACGCGCGTCGTGCACGCCGAGTTCCTCGCGGGGGCGGCGCCCGGCGGCACGCTGCCGCCGCCGACGGTCGTCGAGATCGCGTTCGGCGGCCGGTCGAACGTCGGCAAGTCGAGCCTCATCAACACGCTGTGCGATCGACGCGGCCTCGTGCGCACGAGCTCGACGCCAGGCTCGACGCGTCAGGTGAACCTCTACGACGTGCGCACGGCCGACGGCGCGAGCATGCACCTCGTCGACCTGCCGGGGTACGGCTTCGCGAAGCGCTCGAAGGTCGAGGCGCGCTCGTGGGGCGGGCTCATCGAGGGCTACCTCTCGACGCGCGTCACGCTCGCGGCCCTCGTGCTCATCGTCGACGTGCGCCGCGGCCTCGAGGACGAAGAGCGCGACCTCGCCGAGTTCCTCGCGCAGCCGTCCGTCGTCACGCGAAGGACGCCGTCGCTCCTCCTCGTCGCCACGAAGATCGACAAGCTCTCGAAATCCGAACGCGCGCCCGCGATCGCGCGCATCGCCGCCGACGGTCGGGCGCGGGCGTACGGGTTCTCGGCCGAGACGGGCGAAGGAAAGACCGCCCTCTGGGCCGCCGTGCGGCGCGCCGCGTTCGGCGAGGACGCGCTGGCGCCGCCCGCCTAGCGCCTCTGCGGAACGGAAATCGAGCCGGCAAAAACGGCCGAAACGACGTCCTGCGGCTTGCGGTCCAATCGAAATCGATTGACGATCCCCTCCTTCTGTTTGTTTCTTCGGGGGGCGATGAGGGACGCGGACGCAGCGAGCCGGGCGGAGCGAGACGCGCTCGACGCCAGCGTCATGCGGCGCATCCGCGAGGGCGACGAGCGCGCCGTCGCGGAGCTCTACGATCGCTACTCGCCCATCGGCTTCGGCGTCGCGATCAAGATCCTGCGCGACGACGAAGAGGCCGAGGACGTGCTCCACGACGCGTTCGTCGCCGTCGTCGAGCGCGCCGACCAGTACCGCGAGGAGCGCGGCAGCGTCGTCGCGTGGCTCGTCACCACCGTGCGCAACCTGTCGCTCGATCGCGCGCGCCGCCGCGTCCGCCGCACGCAGATCACGACCGAGGAGCTTCGGCACGAGCCGCACGAGCCCATCGCCGATCCCGAGGCCCTCACGTGGGCGGCGACCGAGCGCCGGGCCGTCCGCGCCGCGCTCGAGCGCCTCTCGCCGGCGCAGCGCGCCACGCTCGAGATCGCGTTCTTCGAGGGGCTCAGCTACCCCGAGATCGCCGAGCGTGAGAACGTCCCCCTCGGCACGGTGAAGTCGCGCGCCGCCCGCGCGCTCGCCGCCCTCCGCGCCGTGCTCGACGGCGCGCACGCCCCGCCCCGCGCCGCCGACGAAGACGACTGACCGTCGCCGCGGCACCGCGAGCACGGCGCCGGCGGGCGCGCTTTTGGCCCGGAGGCGCGGTCGCGTCAACGGCGACGAGACCACGAAAAAACTGCGGGAAACGCGGGCGCGGCTCCGCTTGACCGGCCGAAGGCGCGTCCGCTAACGTGCGCGCGCCCTGGGTCTCCCGAGGCGCTTTCCCGCAGGAAAGCAGGGCCTCACGCGGTCCGCGAGCTCGCTCGCGCGTCGCGCGCAGATCCAACGTCGAACGTACCGAGGCGAACAGCCGCCTCGCCCGCGCCGCTCCCAACCCAGCACGAAACCGATGCCCGAGCTCTCTGGCCAGGTCACCCAAGTCGCGCGGTCGCTGACGCCGCTCTGGTGGATCCCGCTCTTGCCCCTCCTGGGCGCGATCGTGAACGCCCTCTTCGGGCGACGCCTGCAGGCGAGCACCTCGTCCAAGGGCCTCGAGAAGCGGCTGCACATCGGGAGCTTCGGCGTCTCGGTCGTCGCCGTCGGCGCGATGCTCGCCGCCTTCGCGCTCGCGCTCGCGAACTTCGGCAAGCTCCTCTCGCAGGACGAGCAGCACCGCTACCTCTACAGCTTCGGCTGGCAGATGGTCCGCATCGGGTCGCTCGACGTGAACTTCTCGTTCGCGATGGACCCGCTCAGCGGCCTGATGGTGCTCATCATCACGGGCGTCGGCTCGCTCATCCACATCTACGCGTGCTCGTACATGGAGACGGAGCCGGCCTACTGGCGCTTCTTCACGTACCTGAACCTGTTCGTCTTCTCGATGTTGCTCCTCGTCCTGGGAGACAACTTCATCGTCATGTTCTTCGGCTGGGAGGGCGTCGGCCTCTGCAGCTATCTGCTCATCGGCTTCTGGTACAAGGACTACAAAAAGGCGTCGGCCGGCATGAAGGCCTTCGTCGTCAACCGCGTCGGCGACTGGGGCTTCATCTGCGGGCTCGGCCTCCTCTTCTGGGGCATGGGCGGCGCGTGGCTCGACTCGGGCCGCTACCAGCCCGACTACCACCCCCGCTTCGTCGCCGTCGAGGTGCAGCCCACGGCCGAGAGCGAGGACGAGGCCGAGGACCACGCCAAGCCGGGCGAGAGCGCGAAGGAGTCCGAGGAGGAGGAGGCCCGCGAGCGCGCGGCGCACGCGCCGAAGGGCGGCGGCTCCGCGCACCTCACGATGACCACGCACCCCGGCGCGCGCCTCTACCGCGACGTGGGCGACGCGTCGCAGCTCTTCACGAACCCGCCGCCGCGCCCGGTCGCGACGTCGCCCTTCTACGACATCGACGTCGGCACGCGCGAGACGATCCTCATCGTGCCGGGCGACGGCGCCATCGTCGCGGGCGACGGCCTCGAGGTCGCCGCGATCGAGCACGCGAGCTTCCAGCCCGGCAAGAGCTACATCATCCAGGCCATCGGGCCGACGGTCAGCTTCCGCGAGATCCACGACCAGCTGCAGATGCGCGGCGGCAGCGCGGGCACGTTCCTGAAAGACGCGCTCACGCACAAGAAGGTGTGGGGCGGCTTCGCGCTGCTCTCCGTCGCGTGCCTGCTCTTCTTCGTCGGCGCCGCGGGCAAGAGCGCGCAGATCCCGCTCTACGTCTGGCTGCCGGACGCGATGGCCGGCCCGACGCCGGTGTCCGCGCTCATCCACGCCGCGACGATGGTCACCGCCGGCGTCTACATGATCGCGCGGCTCAACTTCCTGTTCTCGCTGACATCGTCGACGAGCGGCGTCATCGCCTTCGTCGGCGCGCTCACGGCGCTCTTCGCGGCGACGATCGGCTTCTTCCAGTACGACATCAAGAAGGTGCTCGCCTACAGCACCGTGAGCCAGCTCGGCTTCATGTTCCTCGGCGTCGGCGTGGGCGCGTACTGGGCGGCCGTGTTCCACCTGATGACGCACGCGTTCTTCAAGGCGTGCCTCTTCCTCGGCTCGGGCTCCGTCATCCACGGCATGCACGCCGTCGAGCACGACGAGGTCGCGGTGCAGGACATGCGGAACATGGGCGGCTTGAAGCGCGTCATGCCTACCACCGCGTGGACTTACAAGATCGCGTGCTTCGCGATCACCGCCGCGCCGATCCCGTTCTTCGCCGGCTTCTGGTCGAAGGACGAGATCCTCTGGAAGGCGTACAACACCGAGAACATCGGCACGATCCCCGGCGTCTTGATCTACGCCATTGGTCTCGTCGCGGCCGTCGGCACCTCGTTCTACATGTGGCGCAGCTACTACCTCACGTT
>DASYCF010000555.1:0-1958 GCA_036500365.1 Byssovorax sp. | reverse complement strand
CGCTCGCGCCGCTCGCCGCGACCCTGGGCGCCGCCGAGGCGCGCGCTGCCAAGGTCCCCGGAGGCGAGGCGGCGCGCGACGCGATCGCGGGCGCCTCGAAGGATCCGAGGCTCGTCGCCATCGACCCGAGCCTCGCCGCCGGCTCGCTGGAGGCCGCCGACGCAGGACCGGGCGCTGATCTCGCGGGGCGCGATCTGCGGGGCGTCGATTTCGCGGGGCGCGATCTCGCGGGCGCCGACCTCACGCGGGCGAACCTCGGCGGCGCAGACCTCCGCGCGGCCAAGCTCGCCGGGGCGAAGCTGGTCGAGGCGAACCTCGCCGACGCGCGGCTCGAGGGCGCCGACCTCGAAGGCGCGGACCTCACGCGGGCGAACCTCGGCGGCGCGCATGCGGCCGGCGCCGTGCTCTGCGGCGCGCGCGTCGACCAGCTCTCGGCGAGCGGCGCCGAGCTCACGCGCGCCGACCTCTCGGGCGTGCGCGGCGAGCTCGCGATCTGGAAGGGCGCCGACCTCGTGGAGTCGAGGTGGATCGGCGCGGCGCTCGCGCGGTGCGACTTCACGCGCGCGCGCCTCGATCGCGCGGATTTCACCGACGCCACGCTCGACCGCTGCGCGCTTCGCGACGTCCACGCGCCCCGCGCGAGGTTCGACGGCGCCGCCCTCGGCGGCACGAGCTTCGGTGGCGCCGAGCTCGGCGGCGCGTCGTTCCAGCGCGCCCGCGGCGAGGCCACGATCTGGCTCGAGGCCGAGCTCGGCGGCGCGAACTTCGGCCTCGCCGTGCTGCCGCGCGCGTATTTCACGAGGGCACGCGCCGCGCGCGCGCGCTTCTTCGGCGCCGACCTCCGGCGCGCGCGCCTCGACCGCGCGACGCTCGACGACGCCGACTTCACGCGCGCGAACCTCTTCGCCGCCGACCTCTGCGGCGCGCAGCTGTCGCGCGCGACGTTCCGCGGCGCGAGCCTGTACGACGCGCGCTTGCTCGGCGCGGCCGGCGCGTCGACGGACTTCGTCGGCGCGAACCTCACGCGCTGCTTGGTCGAGCGATGGTGACCCGGCGATGACCCCCGTGGAGCTCGAGGCGCTGCTGCGCGCGGGTCGTCCGCTCGACGGCCGCGTGATCTTCGACGTCGATCTCACCGGCCGCGATCTCGAGGGCGCGTCGTTCGTGGGCGCGAAGCTCGTGCGCGTGCGCCTCGCCGGCGCCAACTTGACCCGCGCGAGCTTCGCGCGCGCGGCGCTCGTCTCGTGCGTGCTGACCGACGCGTGCCTCGATCGGGCGTCGCTCGTCGACGCCGTAGGCGCCTCGCTCGACGCGGCCCGCGCGACGCTCCGCGACGCCGACCTCCGCGGCGCGCGCATCGCGCGGTCGACGTTCTCCGCCGCGGTGTTCGAGGGCGCCCTGCTCGCGCGCGGCGCGCTCACGGGCTGCGACGCGGCGCGCGCCCGCTTTCACGGCGCCGACCTCGAGGGCGCGCACCTCGACGCCTCGAACCTCGAGCGGGCCGACTTCGAGGCGGCGCGGCTCGTCGAGACATCCATGAACCGCGCGCGCCTGTCTCTCGCGCGCTTCGGCGGCTGCGAGATCGAGCGCTGCTCGTTCGTCCGCGCCGACCTCTCCCGCGCCGATTTCGCCGGCGCGAAGCTGACGCGCTGCGCGCTCGTCGAGGCCGACCTCCGCGGCGCGCGGCTCCCGGCGACGATCCACGGCTCCGCGCTCGACGGGGCGCGGCTCGAGGGGGCGTCGGTCGTCGGCGTCGACCTCGCCGGCACGGACCTCGACGGCGTCGACCTCGGCGGCGTGGATCTCACGGGCGCGGATTTGAGGGGCACGTCGCTCCGGGGCGCGAGCCTCCGCGGAGCGAAGCTCGGCGGCGCCGCCCTCGAGCGCGCGATCCTCCTCGGCTGCGACCTCACGGGGGCGGAGCTGGCGGGCGCGAAGCTCGCTCGATCGGTCCTCCT
>DASYCF010000554.1:0-4245 GCA_036500365.1 Byssovorax sp. | reverse complement strand
TTGCCGTCGACGGTGCAGCACGCGGGCGCCTGGCCCGTGCACACGGCGCCGTCGCACGGGATCTTCACGTCGGTGCGCGCGCACGAGCCCGCGACGCACGACGCGTGCGGCGTCCTGCACTGCGCTTCATGCGCGGAGGGTATCAGCGCGCGTCGACGTCGCCGAGGACGCGGAGCCGCACGGCGCCGGCGCGAACCCCGACGATCTGGCAGGCGAGCCGGTGCGCGCCGTCGTCGACGCGGAGCGCCGCGAGCGTCTCGCGCTCCCCCGCGGCCGCCGGCTCGAGGTGCGACGCGCCCGCGACGACCTCGACGCGGCACGTCCCGCACGAGGCGCCGCGACAGCCGAACGGGATCGGCGCGCGCGCGGCGTCGCACGCGTCGAGGAGCCGCTCACCGACGGCCAGCGCGACGGTGACGTCGTCCGCGCCGCCACGCTCGAGCGTCACCGTGAGCGAGCGCGCGGCCGACCTCGACCGCGACGTCAGTCCGCGCAGCACAAGACGCCGCCGGCGTCGGGGCCGGACTTGCTCACGTTGTTCGCCTCGTCGCACCCGTCGGCGCCGCACGTCCACGGCCCGGGCAGCGCCATGCACACGTCGTTCGAGAACGCGTTGAGGACGCCGCACGCGGTCGTCGCGGCGCCGACGTCGCCGCAGCCGAAGACGTCGTTCGCGGTGATGCTCGTCTGCGCGCAGTCCGTCGCGCAGCTGCAGCCCGTGCACACCGTCGGATCAGTAGACGTGCCGAGCGCGCAGATGCCGCAGCCGGTGCTGCTCTGGCCCGTCGCGAAGAACTGGTTCGGCTCCGGCGTCGCGTCGGCGCAGCCCGCGGGCGCGAGCGCGGCGACCTCGGCCTCGCTCGCGCACACGTGGAAGCCGAACGCACAAAGATCCGCGGCCGAGCAGCCGCTCCCCTGAGGCCGCGCGCCGTCGTTGCCCGCGGCGCGCGCGCAGGTCGGCGTGGTCGACAGCACGCCCGGGACCTGAAAGCCGCCCGCGCAGGCGGCGATGCGCGGGTACCTCGCCTCGTCGACGAACCCCTCGCGCGTCCGATCGCTGCACCCCGTCGCCGGCTGCCCGCCGCCCACGCCGGACGAGCTCGACGACGATGAAGCGGACATCGACGTCGAGGATGCAGTCGTCGTCGACGAAGCAGAGCTCGCCGTGGACGAAGCAGAGCTCACCGTGGACGAGGCCGAGCTCGCCGTGGACGAGGCAGAGCTCGCCGTGGACGAGGCAGAGCTCGCCGTCGACGAAGCAGAGCTCGCCGTGGACGAAGCAGAGCTCGTCGTCGACGAAGCAGGGATCGTCGTCGACGACGTGGTCGACGCGCCGACGAGCGGGGCGCCCCCTGCGCCGCCGGAGCCGCCCAGCGCGTCGAGGTCCGACCGGGCGCCGCAGGCGACGAGCGCCGCCGCGGCCACGAACGCCGGCAGGCCGAGGGATCGAGGCGGAGCCACGCCGCGATCGTAGCTGACCTCGGCAGCCGCGGCCCAGCGAGCGTCGCGCGGCGCCGTGGTGTAGCGTCCAGCGCATGGA
Organism: Byssovorax sp.; assembly: GCA_036500365.1. Lineage (GTDB taxonomy): Bacteria > Myxococcota_A > Polyangia > Polyangiales > Polyangiaceae > DASYCF01. The sequence continues at coordinate 2,705 of DASYCF010000554.1, read as the reverse complement.
GTCGCGCGACGTCGTGGTGCTGGGCGGCGGCCCCGGCGGCTCGACCGTCGCCGCGTGCCTCGCGCGGCGCGGCCACCGGCCGTTGCTCCTCGAGCGCGAGTCCTTCCCGCGCTTCCACATCGGCGAGTCGCTGCTGCCGCGCTCGGGCGAGGTCTTCGACGAGCTCGGCCTCGGCGCAGAGCTCGACGCGCGCTTCCTCCGCAAATACGGCGCGCGCTTCCACTGCTCCGAGACGAGGCGCACCGTGCGCTACGACTTCGCCGACGCGTTCGACCCCGCGTACACGTGGGCCTACCAGGTGACGCGCGCCGACTTCGACGAGCTCCTCCTGCGCCGCGCGTCCGCCCTCGGCGCCGAGGTGCGCGAGCGATGGGAGGCGATCGACGTCGTGCACGAGGGCGAGAGGGTCGTCGGCGTCGTCGCGCGACCCGTCGACGGCTCGTCCGCGCCGGTCGAGATCCGCGCGCGCTTCGTCGTCGACGCGACCGGCCGCGACGCGCTCCTCTCGAGCAAGCGCAGGCGCCGCGCGCGCGTGCCCGGCCTCGACAAGACGGCGCTCTTCACGCACGTCCGCGGCGCCGTCCGGCCCGAGGGTCGCGAGGCGGGCGACGTGCACATCATCACGTTCGACGAGGGCTGGTTCTGGCTCATCCCGTTCGCGGGCGACGTCACGAGCGTCGGCGCCGTATGCTCCAGCGCGTGGCTCTCGCAGCGCGAGCCCGGCGAACCGCTCGACGCGCTCTTCGACCGCACGCTCGCGCGCTCCGGCGTCACGAGCGAGCGGATCGCCGGCGCCGAGCGCCTCCGCCCGGTCGCCGCGCTGGCCGACTTCTCGTACCGGATCGATCGACTCACCGGCGACGGCTGGCTGTTCGTCGGCGACGCCGCTGGCTTCCTCGACCCGCTGTTCTCGACCGGCGCGCACCTCGCGATGAAGGGCGGGCTCCTCGCGGCGCAGGCGATCGATCGCGCCCTCGCCGATCCCTCCTGCGCGTCGGCCGAGTTCGCCGCGTACGAGGGCGCCGTGCGCCACGCCGTCGACCTCTTCCTCGGCGTCGTTCAGGGCTTCTACAAAGGCGGCGTGCGCGAGGCGATCTTCGAGGAGCGGCAGCGTACGACGTTGCGCAAGTTGGTCACGACCATCCTCGCGGGTGACGTGTTCCATGGCGCCGAGCCGCCCCCCTGGACCGCGTTCGTCAGGTCCCACTACCCACCCGACCTCCCGCCGCCGTAGGGGAGAAACACGCGACGCCCACCGTCCGTCGCGCGGAAAAACGGTGGAGACGAAAATCGGACAGTCTCTCGCCGGGGGAATCCGACGGCTACCGAAATAGGAATTCCTTGTTCAAACGTAGTTCACGTGTGGCAGGATGCCGCCGCCTCGGGCGAGGCGCCGAGACGCAAAGGGGGCTTCGGACACGACGAACACGTCGACGCCGCGACACGCGCGGACGAGCGACGGTCGCGAGAACGCCCCAAAAACCCGGCCCCGCGCGGGCCCAAGCTGCCTCCTCGCATCGTGCGAGGCGGCTCCATGGAGAACGAGACAATGACGAAGCTGATGATCGGTTTGATGATGGCCGGTGCGCTCCTTGTCGGTTGCGGCGACAAGGCCGGCGGCGACAAGGGCGGCGAGAAGGGTGCGGACAAGGGCGCCGCGGCCGCTGGCGGCGACTCCATCGGCGTGAAGGAGTGCGACGACTACCTCAAGAAGATGGAGGGCTGCATCAAGAACATGCCCGCCGAGGGCAAGGCCCCGTCCGAGGCTGCTCTCAAGCAGAACCGCGACGCGTGGAAGCAGATGGCGGCCGAGCCCGCCACGAAGGGCGCGCTCGCTGGCGCCTGCAAGACGGCGCTCGACGCGATCGCCGCCAACCCCGCCTGCAAGTGAGTCGTCATAGCGCGGCGCGGCTCGGTTGCGGCGACTCCGCTGGCGCGGGTCGCACCCTCGAAACCTGAGCCACCCGCCGCGCGGACGCCGACATCGCGTCGGCGTGCCGTTCACGGCCGCTTCCTCTTCGCACGACCCGGCGCCGCCGGAACGGGCGCAGGGGTGGCGGCCGTGGCCTTGTTTTGTGATGGGGCCGCGAGCGGCCCCATACCCCGACCTCGCTGCGCTCGGTCTTGCGCGTCCGGTGGGCGCGCGCTTCGCGCGTCGGGGGGGTGCGCGCTTCGCTGAGGCGCTCGGTCTCGCGCGTCGGGGGGGTGCGCGCTTCGCCGGGGCGCTCGGTCGGGCGTGCGCGCGTCGTCCGGCTTCGCTTGGTCTCGGGCGACGGGCGCGCGGGGGTTGCGCTCGAGGACGACGAGGTGCTCGGCGCGCGGGCCGTCGTCGAAGGCGCGCTGGGATGGGGCGTGGAAGTGCGGGCGCGGCTGCGAGGCGACGGCCGCGACGACGAACCACGTGCGCGCGGCGGCGGCTTGCACGACGGACGCGGCGTACACGGCCTCTCCGGCGATGACGCTGTCGGCCATCATCATCGCGAGCCGTCCACCCTTCGCGAGCGTGCCGGCCACGGCGTCGAGCGTGAGCGCGAGGTCCTCCTCGAAGCGCCGCTGGCCTGCCTCGGCGCCGAGCGGCTCGAGGTGGCGGCGAGCGCCGATCTCGCTCCGCGCGAGCGGCCCCGGGTCGAGGTCGAGCCACCGGAGGCGCGCCATGTGGTGCGCGAGATAGTCGTAGTTGCCCGGGTACGGCGGCGACGTGAGCG
>DASYCF010000553.1:0-1851 GCA_036500365.1 Byssovorax sp. | reverse complement strand
GGCGCGGGTCACGAGCGACAAGCCGCCGACGTGCGCCAGCGGCATGCACGCGAGCCACGCGTCGCCCTCGACGTCGCCGAGGTTCGCGGCGCTCGCGCGCGCGCTCTCGACGAACGCGCGGCGCGGGAGCACGGCCCCCTTCGGCGCGCCGCTCGTGCCCGACGTGAAGACGATCGCGAGCGGATCGTCGGGCTCGCCAGCGGACGGCTCGGGCCACGCGTCGATCGCCGGCGCCGAGGCGCACGCGCCGAGGAGCTCCTCGTCGATCTCCACGTCGACGCGCCCCGCCCGCACGAGCGTCGCGCGCTCGAAGGCGGTGAGGCGCGGGTGGATCGGCACCACGACGGCGCGCAGCTCGAAGAGCGCGAGCAGCGTCACGACGACGTCGCGCGACGCCGTCGCGACGAGCGACGCGCGCACGCCCCGCGCGACGCCGCGGCGTTCGAGCGTCGTCATCGCCGCGGCCACCGCCTCGCCGACGTCGCGCCACGACCACGTCGCCGCGTCCGTGACGAGCGCGGCGCGCCCGCTCGCGTTCACCGCTCGCGCGCGAGCGAGGGCAGAGAGCGCGTCAGCCGACATGACCGAGGCCGAGGCCGGGAAGATCGGACGGCGTCACGATGCCCGGCGTGCGGACGTGACGCACCTCGCACGCAGGAAACTCGGCGAGCCGCGCGTGCGGGACGAGGCCGCACGCGAGCGGGCGGCGCGAGAGAGACAGCGCGAGCTCGCACGCCGCGGCGAGGCCGACGGGGCCGTCAGCGCCGTGCGTCACGACGACGGGGATGCCGCGCGAGAGCGCCAGCTCGGCGATGAAGCGCGCGCGCAGGAGGCCGACGAACGCCGGCTTCACCACGAACGCGGCGCACGCGGGCACGCGGGCGAGGCGCTCGGCGGCGCCGGGTCGATCGAGCGAGTCGTCGGCGCACCAGGGCACGGGCGTCGCGCCGAGCTCGAACAAAGCCTCGGCGGCGACGGGCTGTTCGACGTAGCGGAGGCCGAGCGGCGCGAGCGCGGCGAGCTGCCGCTGCACGCGATCGAGCGCGAGCGCCCCGGCGAGGTCGACGCGGAGCTCGACGTCCGGGAGCGCGGCACGGACCGCCGCCGCGGCCTCGACCCCGCGCGCGAAGGCCGCGTCGTCCCGGCCGGGAAACTTGATCTTGAGCGCGCGCGCGCCGGCGTCGCAAGCGGCGCGCGCCCGGGCGACGACCTCGTCGTCTGCCTCGCCTGCGCGCATCCACACGAGCGCGTTCATCGCGACGGAGTGATACGGCCGCGGGCCTCCGAGCAGCTCCGCGATCGGCACCCTGCGCTCTCGCGCGGCGAGATCGAGCAGGGCGGTCTCGAGCGCGAAGCGGGCCGTGGGCGTCGCTTCGAGCGCGGCGTCGAGGGGCGCGAGCGCGCGCGCGATCTGCTCGGCGACCGCGGCGCGCGCGTCGATGCTCACGCCCGCGAGCGCCGGGGCGGCGAGCTCGAGCGCCGCCTTGCTCGTGGCCGCGTCGTCGATCGATCGCCCGGGCATCGGGCACGCCTCACCGCGACCGACGCGGCCCTCGTCGTCGCGCAGCGTGAGCCACACGGCGGCGCCGCGCGCGACCTCCGCGATCTCGCCGTCGGCGACGCGCATCAGGAGCTCGCGCGCGTCATCGCGATGCCCACGGCGAGCAGCGCGCCGTACGCGAGGAGCAGCTTCGCCGTGCCGGCGAGGACGGCGTTGAGCTCGCGGCCCTCACGCGCGCGGAGCCGCGAGAAGAGCAGGACCGCCGCTGGCACCGTGAGCGCGGCGAGCAGCGGCCACGCGCTCCTGGTCACGATCGCGGCGACGCCGCTCGACGCGTACGCGACGACGAG
>DASYCF010000552.1:0-4425 GCA_036500365.1 Byssovorax sp. | reverse complement strand
CCCGACTCGACGAGCGCGGCGCGCTTCGCCTCGCGATCGGGATCGAGCGCGGCGATGCGGTCGAGCACGCCCTCGCGCTCGGGATCGCGGCCTGCAGCGGCGAGCAGGCGGTCGAGCTCCCGCGCGGCGGCGAGCGCCCCGGCCGCGTCGTCGGCGTGCGCGACGAGCGCGGACCGCGCGAGCTCGATGGCGCGCGGCGCGTCGCCCACCTCGCGATCGAAGATGCCGGACGCGAGCGCGTACACGGCGCCTCGCCTCGCCTCGCCCGCGCGGCTCGCGGCGCGCGCGAGGACGTCACCGAGCCGATCGAAGGCGCGCAGGCCGCGGCCGATCGTGACGAGCTCGGCGCGCGTCGCGTCGTCGTCGGGCGTGAGGAGCGCGAGCTCGGCGAGGCCTTCGAAGGCGCCCGCCTCGTCCCGGAGCACGCCGCGCCGCAGGTCGACGATGCGCCGCAAGAGGTCGGCGCGCGCCGCCGGTTCGTCGCTCGCGGCGAGCTCGATCGACAAGACGCGCGCGACGTCCTCGTGGCGCGTGTCCTCCTCGTAGCGGCCGCGGAGCAGCGTCGCGGTGCGCCGCGTCGTCGCGCGATCCTCGGCGCCGCCGCCGCCCTTCGCGCCGGTGAGGATGCGCTCGAGGAGGCCGATCGCGTCTTTCCTGTGCGCGTCGGCGCCGAGCAGCGGCCCCGCGAGCTCGAGCGCGCTCGCGGGATCGCCGACGCCCTCGAGCCAGAGCTCGGCGAGGCGCGCGCGGAGGCGGTGCGCCGCCTCGCCGGAGAGCTCGGTGAGGTCCGGCGTGAGCACGTGGATGAGCTCGCGGTGCTTGCCCTGCCGCTCGTAGAGGCGCTCGAGCGCGCCCTGGATCCGCGGCGTGCGTCGCAGCGGAAGGAGCATCTCGAAGTACGTCGTCGCGCGCGGCGCGTCGCCGGCGAGATCCTTCGCGGCGAACGCGGCGTCCTCGAGGAGATCGGCGCGCGCGGCGTCGTCCTGCTCGCGGCGAACGCCGATGTCGTAGAGCGAGAACAGCTCGTCCCAGCGCTCGCCGAGGTTGAACACGAGCTTGAGGCGCTCGAACGCCCACGCGCTCGTCGGCGCGAGCTCGACGACGTTGCGCAGGAGCACGACGACGGCCTCGGGGTCGTCGAACCACTCCTCGAGGTGCTCGACGGCGCGCCGGCCGACGTCCTCCATCACGTCGCACGCGGGGCGCGACATCGGCCCCGCGGCGGTCCACGACGCGAGCCGCGCGCGGTACGCCTCGGCGACGCGCGCGGGCTGGCCGAGGGTGCGGCCGAGCTTCTCGGCGCGCTCCCACAGCGTGCCGTCGTCGGGGATCTCGCTCACGGCGCGCAGCGCGACCTCGAACGTGAGCTCGGGCGGCTGATCGGGCCGATCGAGGGCGCGCTCGAACCACCCGCGGCGCGGCTCGCCGAGCTCGGGCAGGCCGGCGGACGCGGCGAGCAGCGAGTCGATGATCTCCGCCGAGAGCGCCGCGTCGTCGACCGTGTCGGCGGCCTTCTCGAGCATGCGCGCGGCGCGGAGCGCGACCTTGGGCCGGCTCATCGCGCGGCGGACGAGCGCGTGCGCCGCGGCGTCGGACGGCGACGCCTCGAGGACGTCGCTGATCGCGTCGAGGGCGTCGTCCGCGCGGTTGAGGCCGTCGAGGAGCAGCTCGCCGAGCTCGAGCTCGAGGAGCGTCCGCGCCGCGCCCTCGCTGCGATCGCGCCGCGCGGCGATGGCCGCGGCCGCGCCGTCGAGGTCGCCGATCTCGCGCAAGAGCCGCGCGCGAGCGGTCAGCGCGTCCACGTGATCCGGATCGTGGACGAGCACGCGACCGTAGAGCTCGGCCGCGCGCGCGCCGTCGTGCGCGGCCTCCTCGAACTGCGCCCACGCGACGAGGAGCCGCGCGCGATCGTCCTCGGCGGCGCGCTCGGCGCGGAACGTGTGCAGCCATCGCCGATCGTCGAGGCCCTCGGCGCCGCGCGACGCCGCGAGCGCCTCGAACGCGGCCGTCGCGTCGACGTCGCCGTCCTCTTCCATCATCGCGCGGTACTCGTCGGCGGCGGCCGAGGCGGTCTCGGCGCGCGACGCGAGCACGCGGGCGCGGGCCGCGCGGACCACGCGTCGCGCCTCGGCGTACGCGGCGGCGCTCACCTCGGGCAGCGTGTCGCGCGCGCTCGCGCCCGCGGCGGCGTCCGGAAACACCGGCGGCTCGCGCGCGAGCAGCGCCGACGCCTCCTCGACGAACGAAGCGTGCGCGGCCGCCTTCGTCGCGACGGGTTCGAACGCGACGACGAGATCGAGCGCGTCACCGAGCGACGGGGCGGCGCGGAGCAGGAGCGGATACACCTCGGCCTGCTTGTCGATGCGATCGGCGTCGCGGTGCAGATCGAGGAGGCGCGTCGCCGAGCTGACGTGCGACGGGTCGACGGCGAGGGCGCGCACGAGGAGGCGCTCGCCGAGCGCGGCGTCGAGGCCGGCCAGCGCACGCTCCGCCGCGCGCTCGAGCCGCGCCGCCGCGTCGGCCTGCTTGCCGAGGCGCGTCGCCTCGATCTCGGCGAGCCTCTCGAGCCACCCGGCCTCGTCGATAGGCTCGGTGACGGCGGCGAGGCGACGCTCGATCGCGGCGATCGCGAGGGCCCAGTCCTCGCGCGCGGCGGCGAGGCGATCGATCTCGACGAGCACGTCGTCTGCGATCGCGGCGTCGCTCGCGAGCGCGGCGGCGAAGTGCTGCGCGGCGCGATCGCCTCGATCGGCCTTCTGCGCCGCGTCCGCGAGGCGGAGCGACAGCGCGCCGTGATCGTCGAACGTGCCCGCCTCTTCGGCGCGCGCGAGCTCGTCGTAGAGCGCGGTGAAGTCGCGCGCCGCGGCGTGGATATCGGTGACCGCGTCGAACGCGGCGCGGTCGTCGGGCGCCTCGGCGAGCGCGCGGCGATAGGTGGCGAGGGCCGCCGCGGGGTCGTCGAGGTCGCGCCGCTCGATGCCGGCGATCGCGTGCAGGAGCTGCCTCCGCCGCGCATGCTCACCTGCCTGCTCGAGCGCGGCGCGGTACAGCGACAGGCGCTCGCCCGGGCTCCCCTGCTCGCGCAGGAGCATGTCGACGCGCTCGAGCAGATCGGGGCTCGACGGCTTGTACGCGAGCGCCGCGCGGAAAACGGCGAGCGACGCCGCCGGATCGCCGCTCGCGACCAGCGCGTCGCCCGCGCGCCGCGCGACGAGGAGCGTCGCGTCCGAGTCGATCGCGCGCTCGCCGAGCGCCTGGCGCAGGACGCCCGCCGTGCGCGCCGCGTCGCCGGCCGCGGCCGAGAACGCGTCGATGCGCTCGAGCCAGCTCGCGACGGCGCGCTCGCCCTCGGCCGTGCCCGCGCGCGCCTCGTCGAGCGCGATCGCGAGGCCCTTGCCCGCCACGTCGAGCGCGCGCTTCGCGTCCTTCAGGCCCGCCGCGCAGAGCTCGGCCGCCTCGGCGAGGGCGCCGAGCCGCGCCGACGCGCGCTCGTCCGCCCCACCCCGCGCCTCGAGCACGCGCGCGAGCAGCGTCGGCGGAGACTCGCGGCGCGCGATGGGCTCGAGCACGTCGGCCGCGGCGAGCCGCTGATCGCCGGCGGTGAGCAGCCTGTCGAGGGCGAGCCGGCTCGCGCGCTCGTTGGGATCCGCCTCGAGCGCGCGTCCGTAGGCGGCGAGCGCGCCGCCCGCGTCGCCGAGGCGCGTCGCGCGGAGCTGCCCGAGCCGGGCGAAGATCGGCGCGCGGTCGGCCGGCGGCGCGAGGTCGGCGTCGGCCGCGACCGTCGCCGCGAGCTCCTCCCACGCGCGCTCTTGCTCGAGCAGCGGCAAGAGCCGCGCGAACGCCTCGCGCGAGGGCCCGAACGTCTGCACGAACGATCGCCACGCCTCGAGCGCCGGCGCGCGCTCGCCGAGCTTCGTGCGGATCTCCGCGGCGCGCAGCGAGAGCTGCTTCGCGAGCGCGCGGTCGCTCGTCCGCGCCGCCCTGCGCTTGAGCACCGACGCGAGCTCGGCGTGCGAGCCCGCCGCCTCGAGCAGCCGCTCGAGCGCCTCGAGCGCCGCGTCCTCGCGCGGCGTGTCGACGAGCCGTTTGTACGCGTGGATGGCGCCGGCCGGATCGCGGAGCTCCTCGGCGAGCACGGCGAGCCGCTCGGTCGCCGTCACGCGCGCCGCGTCGTCGGGCTCGATGTCGGCGAGCTTCGCGAGCACCGCGGCGAGCGCCTGGCGCTCCTTCAGCTCGGTCAAGATGCCATCGAGCCCGCGCGCCGCGGCGAGGCTCGCGTCCGCGTCGCCCCCCGCCTCGAGCACGGCCGCGAACGACGCGCGCGCCTTCTTCGCGTCGCCGACCGCGCGGTAGAGCTCGCCGAGCTCGACGCCGATGCGCGCGCGCACGGCCGCGTCCTTCGACCCGTTCGACGCGCGTGACAGG
>DASYCF010000551.1:0-13934 GCA_036500365.1 Byssovorax sp. | reverse complement strand
GTCGCCCGGGTCGACGTCGCTCTGGTCGCCGATGACGCGCTGGAAGCGGCCCTCGGTCAGGTCCTTGATGGTCGACACCGGGCGGTGCGGCCCCGACGAGCTGGCCGCGACGCGGAGCAAGCTCTTCGGCGTCATGATGACGAGCGGCTTGCGCCACGGCCGCAGCACCTGGCGGCGGAGCGCGTGGAACAGCTGCGCGGGCGTCGTCAGGTTGCAGACCTGGATGTTGTCCTCCGCGCAGGCATGCAGGAAGCGCTCGAGGCGCGCGCTCGAGTGCTCCGGCCCCTGCCCCTCGTAGCCGTGCGGCAGGTACAGGGTGAGCCCGCTGAGGCGGTGCCACTTGTCCTCGCTCGACGTGAGGAACTGGTCGACGATGACCTGCGCGCCGTTCAAGAAGTCGCCGAACTGCGCCTCCCACACGACGAGCGCGTCCGGGTAGTCGAGGCTGTAGCCGAAGTCGAAGCCGAGCACGCCCGTCTCGCTGAGCGGGCTGTTGTAGACCTCGAAGCGCGCGGGCGCCGCCGCGACCGACGACAGCGGCGCGTACGGCGCGCCCGTCTCGGTGTCGTGCAAGACGGCGTGGCGGTGGCTGAACGTGCCTCGCTGCGAGTCCTGCCCCGAGATGCGCACGGGCGTCTTCTCCGAGAGCAGCGACGCGTACGCGAGCATCTCGCCCGTGCCCCAGTCGAACGGCTCGCCGGCGACGAGCTTGTCGTGTCGCGCGCGCAAGATCGGCACGACCTTGTGGTGCGCCTTGAACCCGCCGGGCAGCTCGAGCAGGCGCGTCGAGAGGTCGACGAGCTTCTCGGCCGACACGGTGGTGTCGACCTCGGGCGTCGCCGCGTCGAGGCCGCCGCGGTAGTGCGCCCACACGCCGCCCATCGAGTACGTGACCGGCGCGAAGCCCTTCTGCTTCACCTCGTCGAGGTCGGTCGTGAGCGCGCGGCGACGGCGCACGACGATCTCCTCGGCCTTGTCCTCGGTGACGTGGCCCATCTCGACGAGGCGCTTCACGTACACCTGGCGGACGGTGGGCTTTTTGTCGATCGCGGCGTACATGCGCGGCTGCGTGTAGCGCGGCTCGTCGCCCTCGTTGTGGCCGTAGCGGCGGTAGCAGTACATGTCGATGATGACGTCGCGCCCGAAGCGCTGGCGCCAGTCGATCGCGAGCAGCGCGACCTGCGCGACCGCCTCCGGATCCTCGCCGTTCACGTGGAAGACAGGCACGCGCAGCATGCGCACGAGATCGGTCGCGTAGCGCGTCGTGCGGCTCTCGCTCGGGTCGGTCGTGAAGCCGATCTGGTTGTTCACGAGCACGTGGATCGTGCCGCCCGTCTCGTAACCGGCGAGGCCGGACAGGTTCAGCGTCTCGGCGTTGACGCCCTGGCCGATGAACGCCGCGTCGCCGTGGATGAGCAGCGGCATCACGTCCCTGCGCGCGCCGCCGCGGCGCTCTTGCTTCGCGCGCGTGCGGCCCTCGGCGACGGGGTTCACGAACTCGAGGTGGCTCGGGTTGAACGTGAGCGTGAGGTGGATGTGCTTGCCGCTGTCGGTGACGAGATCGTTCGAGTAGCCGAGGTGGTACTTCACGTCGCCCGAGCCGAGGTAGTGCTCGGCGTCCTTGTCCTCGAACGCGGCGAAGATCTCGCGCACGCTCTTGCCGAGCGTGTTCGCGAGCACGTTGAGGCGGCCGCGGTGGGCCATGCCCATCACGATCTCGGTGACGTCCTGCTCGGCGGCGCGCTCGACGAGCAGGTCGAGCAGCGGGATCAAGCTCTCGGCCCCCTCGAGCGAGAAGCGCTTCGTCCCGAGCTCGTACGACCGGTGGAGGAACTGCTCGAAGATCTCGGCGTCGCTGAGCTTCGTCAAGATGCGGAGCTGCTCGCCGTGCGCGAGCTCGAGGCGGTTCTTGGTCGACTCCATGCGCCGCTGGAGCCACGTGCGCTGCTCGCGCTCCTCGATGTGCGTGTACTCGACGCCGATCGAGCGGCAGTACGTCTCCTCGAGGCGCTCGACGATGTCGCGCAGCGTCTGCGTGGCGGAGCCGCCGGCGAGATCGACGGTCGGGAACGGCTTGTCGAGATCCTCGGCGGCGAGGCCGAAGTTCACGAGGTCGAGCTCGCCCGTGAGCGCGGGCGGCGCGCCGAGCGGGTCGAGGTTCGCGAAGAGGTGCCCGCGCACGCGGTACGCGTTGATGAGCTGGTAGACGCGCGCCTGGACCGCCGCCTCGGCCGTGACCTGGCTCCCGCGCTGCGCGGCGGCGGCGGAGAGCGTGCCCGAGAGCGTCCGATCGAGCGCGTCACCCAGCGTGCGCGCGAGGTCGCCGTCGGTCAGCGGACGGCCCTGCGCGCGCTTGACGATGGCCGCGCGCGCCGGCGTCTCGGCGAGCCGCGCCTCGAAGTAGTCGCGCCAGGTCGCGTCGACCGCGTCCGGGTTCTCGAGGAACTGGGCGTAGAGCTCTTCGACCAGACCCGCGTTGATTCCGAAGTCGAGCTGCATCGATGGTCGCGGGCACATAGCGCCGGCCAAGGCCGACGGCCAGCGCTCGTTCGCCCCGGAACGCAGCGCCCCGAGCCGCCCCGAGCGTGATCGCCGCGCCATACCAAACCCCCGAAAAAGCGGTATCTTGAGGGAGAAATCGGCTCACCTTGTTCGGTGCGCCCATTGCTTGGTGCTACGACAGAGAGGCTTGTTGCCGGGCGCGTCCCAAGGGCGCGTCGGGTGAACTCCGATGCAAAAGTCGCTTGGTGCAGTTTTGGCCGCGCTCGCCGTCGCCGGAGTCTCCGCGGCGACCGTGGGGTGCTCGTCGGCGGATTCGGCCGTCTCCGCGGGGTGCGCCGTCATCACCGGGTGCGGCCTCGGCGGCTGCGCGCTCTGCGGCTCGAGCTGCGCCGCCGGGTGCTCGAGCGGCAGCTCGTGCTCGACGGGCTGCACCGTGTCGTCGTGCTTCGTGAGCTGCGCGGCGACGTGCGGCACCTTCACGTGCGGCTCGTGCGCGAACTGCGCGAGCGCGTGCGGCCTGTGCTCGACGTCCGCCTGCGGCGTCGCGTGCGGCGCGCCCGGCCTCGGCGGCGCCGGCGGGGGCGACGCGGCCATCGACGCGGCGGACTGGGACGACAACCGCAACTTCGCCTTCTTCCAGCGATACCGCGCCGAGGCGGAGGCGACGTACGGCGTCGACGACTACCCGAGCGACGACCGCGTGACCGTGCAGATCGTCGACGCGTCGAGCGCGCCGGTGTCGGGCGCGCACGTGACGATCACGCCGGCCAACGAGGTGACGCCGGCGTTCGACGGCTACGCGGGCGCCGACGGGCAGGTGCTCTTCTTCCCGCTGCACGACGCAGGCATGGGCGCGACGGCGTTCTCGATCGACGCGAGCGGCCCGAACGGCGAGGCGCCGACCACGGCGACCGGGCAGCAGGGCAGCGCGACGTGGCGCGTGTCGCTCGCTGCGACGAGCGCCGGTCCGCCGACCGCGCTCGACGTGGCCCTCGTCGTCGACACGACGAGCAGCATGGGGCCGACGCTCACGTACCTGCAGGCGAACGCCCTCGGCATCGCAGGCGCGATCTCCGCGGCGTTCCCGCAGGTCGACGCGCGCTTCGCCCTCGTCGTCTACCGCGACGTGCACGACGCGTACGTGACGCGCGCGTTCGACTTCACGTCGAGCGTCGACGATTTCAACATGCAGCTCTACGGGCAGGTCGCGGACGGCGGCGGCGACACGCCGGAGGCCGTGGAGCTCGGCCTGGGCGCGATGAACCAGCTCTCGTGGCGCCCCGGCAGCGTCGCGCGCGTCGCGTTCCTCGTCGGCGACGCGCCGCCTCACCCGAGCTCGGGCGGCGCGTACTTCGATCAGATCGACGCCGCGCGGCGCCTCGGCGTGCGCCTCTACCCCGTCGGCACCGCGGGCGTCGACGAGCCCGCTGAGTACTACTTCCGCGCCGGCGCCGAGGCGACGCTCGGGCGCTACCTCTTCGTCACGTCGAACGCGCCGAGCCCGACCATCGGACCGCTGCCCTGCTACGAGGTCGAGGATCTCGACAAGCTCGTCGAGCGAATGGTCGCCGTCGAGCTCACCGGCACCCGCGTCGCCGCCAGCACGGCCGACGTGCTCGGGACGGTCGGTGACCCCATGAACGGCCAGTGCTCGCTGTCCGACGGCACCACCGTCTCGTTCTGAGATCGAGGGCGCCGCGCGCGGCCCCAAACCCGACCTCGCGTTGCTCGGTCTGACGGCCGGCGCTCGCTCCGTTGTCGCCTGCGCGCCGCGCGCGTAGAAGCGCTCCCATGAGCGAGGATCTCTACAAGCGCTTCCAGACGTACCTGCATCACGACGCGCGCCTCGGCCTCTCGGTCGACGTGAGCCGCGTCCGGTTCGACGACGCGTTCGTCGCGGCGATGCGGCCGCGCCTCGCGAAGGCGATCGAGGACATGGCCGCGCTCGAGGGCGGCGCGATCGCGAACCCCGACGAGCACCGCCAGGTCGGCCACTACTGGCTCCGCGCCCCCGCGCTCGCGCCCGACGCGAAGACGCGCGCCGAGATCACCGACACGCTCGATCGCGTGACCGCCTTCGCCGACGCCGTGCACCACGCGCGCGTCCGGCCCGAGCGCGCCGCGCGCTTCACGCGGCTGCTCGTCGTGGGGATCGGCGGCTCGGCGCTGGGCCCCGAGTTCGTGTCCGCCGCGCTCGGCACGCCGGGCGACCGGATGAAGGCGCACTTCTTCGACAACACCGACCCCGACGGCATCGACCGCGTGCTCGACGCCATCGGCGACGACCTCGCCGAGACGCTCACGATCGTCATCTCGAAGTCGGGCGGCACGAAGGAGACGCGCAACGGCATGCTCGAGGCGAAGGCCGCCTACGAGCGCCTCGGCCTCACGCTCGGCAAGAACGCCGTGTGCGTGACGGGCGAAGGCAGCCTGCTCGACAAGTACGCCAAGGAGCAAGGCTTCCTCGCCCGGTTTCCCATGTGGGATTGGGTCGGCGGCCGCACGAGCGAGCTCTCCGCCGTCGGCCTCTTGCCCGCAGCCCTCCAGGGCATCGACGTGCGCGCGATGCTCGCGGGCGCCGCCGAGATGGACGTCGCGACCCGGGCGAAGGACCCGCTCGCGAACCCCTCCGCGCTCGTCGCGCTCGCCTGGTACTCGGCGACGGGCGGAGCAGGCAAGAAGGACATGGTGGTCCTGCCCTACAAGGATCGACTCGAGCTCTTCTCGCGCTACCTGCAGCAGCTCGTCATGGAGTCGCTCGGCAAGCGCCTCGACCTCGACGGCAAGGTCGTCCACCAGGGCATCGCCGTGTACGGCAACAAGGGCTCGACGGATCAGCACGCCTACGTGCAGCAGCTCCGCGACGGGCTCGACAACTTCTTCGTCACGTTCATCGAGGTGCTGCAGGACCGCGATCCGCTGCGCGCCGTCGTCGAGGTCGAGCCCGGCGTCACGAGCGGGGATTACCTGTTCGGCTTCCTCCAGGGCACGCGCAAGGCGCTGACCGAGAGCGGGCGCGAGTCGATCACGCTCACCATCGACGACGTGTCGCCGAGGAGCGTCGGCAAGCTCATCGCGCTCTACGAGCGCACCGTGGGCTTCTATGGCTCGCTCGTGCACGTGAACGCGTACCACCAGCCCGGCGTCGAGGCCGGGAAGAAGGCCGCCGCCGACGTGCTCGACCTCGAGGCGCGCGCCCTCCGCGCCCTGCGCGACGCGCCCGGACAGGCGCTCTCGGTCGACGAGGTGGCGAAGCGCGCGAACGCGACCGACGTGGAGACGGTGTTCTGGATCCTGCGCCACGTCGCCGCGAACCCGGAGAAGAAGATCGCCGCGATCCACGCCGACGGCGCGAGCCCGTTCGACGTCCGCTACCGCGCCTGAAGCACGTCAATCGCTCGCGGGCGCGGCGTCTTGGCAGCAGCGGAAGCCGACCTCGTAGCCGAAGTCACCCTCGTCGTGGAACGTGACCGTCGGCCGACAGCGGTCGCGCACGGGGCCCCACCATCCGCCCTTGAGGCCGGAGCGGTGCGGGCTCTTCGCGTCGGGGATGATCACCCACTCGTTCGCGTTGCCGTTGAGATCGTAGATGCCCTCGGGCGACTTGCACGTCTCCATCGAGCCCGCGGGCGTGCGCTGATCGATGGCGTCGTACGCGGCGCGGCACGCGGGGTTGCCGGCGCACGAGTCCCACTCGGTGAACTTGAACGTGCGCGGGCGATAGGGCTTGTCGAAGTTGCACCGCGTGGCGTCGCGGGCGAAGCCATAGACGTACGGCCTCATCTCCTCCCCTTCACAGGCGAAGTTGAACTCCTCCTCGGTGCAGAGGCGCTTTCCGACGGAGGCACAGAGTCCGCGCGCCGATTGCCACGACACGAGCGTGCGCGGGAGCGCGCCCTTCTCGTTCGGCCACTCGAACCGATCCATGCAGTAGCGGAGGGGCTTTCGACGCTCGGCGTAGCAGACGATCGGCGGCCGGTAGCGAATGCACTGGTTCGGTGAGACCTTGCCGCCCTCGCCGAGGACGTCCTGGTGCTCGGCGCAGGGCTGCTCGGGCGTGAGGCAGTAGCGACCGGCGACGAGCGCCATGTCGGCCGGGCACGCGCCCGGGCTCCCCGCGTCGCCCGCGCTCGTGTCCGCGTCGGCAAGAGCCGTCGAGCTGGACCGGGCGCCGCTCGCGACGGTCGAGGCGCTCGCGCTGGGCGCGGCCCCCGCGTCGTCCCTCGGCGGCGCCGCGCGCGGGCCGCACGCGACGAGCGCCGCACACAAGACCGACGATCGGACGGCGCCGCGCACGCGAGACGCCGTATCACGCCGCGGGCGTTCGGCCCAATTCGCGCCGTGGTATGCGGACTGCGTGCTGCACGGCTCCGACGAAGCGCGCGCGATCCACGCGCGTCACCCCGCGATCGACCTCCACGCCGACAGCCTCATGTGGGCGCGGTGGGTCGGCTACGATCTCACCGAGCGCCACGAGCCGCCGCTCCCGCGCGCGGCGATCGGCGGCCACGTCGACGTGCCGCGCCTCGTCGAGGGCGGCGTCGGCGCGCAGTTCTTCGGCCTCGTGTCGCTGCCGATCGGCCAGCGCAGGGGCCTCGCCGCCGTCATCGATCAGCAGATCGACGCGCTCGAGAGCAACGCCGCGCGCGCGCCCGACAAGCTCGTCGTCGCGCGGACCGGCGCCGAGGTGCGCGCCGCCGCGGCCCATGGGCAGGTCGCCGCGCTCCTCGGCATCGAGGGCGCGCACGCCCTCGAGGGCGACCTCGACGCGGTCGCGCGCTTCGCTCGGCGCAGCGTCCGCTACCTCGGCCTCTCGCACTTCAGCGCCAACGAGGCGTGCTTCCCGGCGTTCGGTCGTGGCCGGCGGGACGTCGAAGGCCTGACGAAGTTCGGCCGCGACGTCGTGGCGAGCTGCGAAGACAACGGCGTCCTCGTCGACCTCGCGCACATCAACAAGAAGGGCTTCCTCGAGGCGTGCGCGATGGCGCACAAGCCGCCGATCGTGAGCCACACCGGCGTGCTCGGCGTCTTCGAGCACTGGCGCAACATCGACGACGAGCAGCTCCGCGCGGTCTCCGATCTGGGCGGCGTCGTCGGCGTCATCTTTTGCCCGAAGTTCCTCGGCGGTGACGGCCTCGGTCCGGTGGTCGCGCATTTGAAGCACGTGATCGACGTGTGCGGCGAGGACGCGCCCGCGCTCGGCTCGGACTGGGACGGCTTCATCGTGCCGACGCGCGAGCTCTGCGACGCGGCGCACGTGCCGCTGCTCACCGACGCGCTCCTCCGCGCCGGCCTGAGCGAGGACGTCATCGCGAAGATCCTGCGCGAGAACGTGCTGCGCGTGCTCGACGCTTGTTGAGGGTGTCTTCGAAGGACACCCGCTGTCACGCGAGCGGGACGAGCTCGCCCGGCCTCGGGACGACGCAGCGGACGGCGGGCAGGCCCTCCCGCATGCGCGCCGCGAAGAGCTGGTTCGCGCCGCGGATCGACGTCGCGAGGAACGTCGACACGAGCGGGTCCGAGAACCACGCCTCGGCGTGCGACGGCATCGCCGCGGCGACGCCGAGGATCTTCGCCGCCTTCACCGCGTCGTCCGGCGTCATCACGTGCAGCGGATCGCCGCGGAGGCGCGTCCCGTCGACGGGCAAGATCGCGAACGACGGCGCGAGCCGCTCCTGGATGGCCGGCAGGTCCTCGTGGAGGCGCGTGTCGCCGGCGAAATAGACCTTGTGTCCTCCGCCCTCGACCACATAGCCAATCTCGTAGATGTCGTGCTTGCCGGGGACGCACGTGATCTTCGCGCCGGCGACATCTATCGACTGCCACTCTCGCAGGACGAAGACCTCTTTGTAGCCGATGCGGCGCGCGCGCGCGGCGAGCTCGTCGGTCGCGACGATCGCGCGCGCCTTGTCGAGGCGGTCCATGGCCCTGTCGTCGGCGTGGTCGGCGTGGTCGTGCGTGACGAGCACCGCGTCGAGGCGGCCGACCTGCTCGGGCGCGACCGCGGGCCCGCCCACGTGCGCGAGCGCGCCGAACGCCGGGTCGTAGAACCAAGGATCGGTCACGAAGCGCGCGCCTGCGATCGAGAGCAAATGCGTCGAGTGACCGACGTGCACGATCGCGCCGGCGGCGAGCTTCGCGTCGGCCTCGAGCCGCGCGATCGACGCCGCGTAGCGCTCGGCGTCGCCGGGCACGCGCGTCGGCAAGCTGCGGTGGTCGAACGCGTGGTCGAGCGACAGCGCCTCGAGCGCGCCCGCGCCGAGGAGCGCCGCGCCGCCCGCGAGGAGCGCGCGCCGCCTTCGGTTCATTTCGCGTCGCCGAGCACGGGCAGCGAGCGCTTCGTCCGCGCGACGGCCTTCTTGTTCTCCCACTGCATGACGAGCTCGCTCGCCTCGCTCACCTCGGCCGAGCGGCGCTCGACGGCGCGCGGGTCGTCGAACGTCGCGTAGTTCTCGGCGCGGCGCGGCGTGTGGAAGCGGCGCATGAAGCGCGAGAAATCGTAGCTGTCGAGCACGCTCACGAGCTGCGCGGCGTCGCCGCCGAGGCGCGGGTTCATCAGCAGCTTGAGGCCCTCGGCGAAGAAGGCGCGGAGCTCGCGGTCGCCGCGCGCGAGCTCGGGCGCGAGCTTGGCCGAGATGAAGAGCTTCTCCGCGAGCGGGCTGCCCTTGCCCCTTCGACGCCTCCACGCGCGCTCCACGCGATCCCACAGCAGGCGCGAGCCATAGGACTTCTCGTACAGCCACACGTATCCATCCATGAGCTCGTCACGGCGCATCTGCTTCGGCTCGAAGACGACGTGGCGCGTGTCGTAGAGCTCCCACCGCTCGTGATCGAGGCGGCCCTTCGCCTTCATGTCGTCGAAGAGCTTGGTCCCCGGCATGGGCGTCAAGATGCTGAAGAACGGATACAGGATGCCCGTCTCCTGGATGAACGAGAGCGTCTGTCGGAAGACGTCGAGCGTGTCGGTGTCGAAGCCGACGATGAAGTTGCCGACG
Organism: Byssovorax sp.; assembly: GCA_036500365.1. GTDB lineage: Bacteria > Myxococcota_A > Polyangia > Polyangiales > Polyangiaceae > DASYCF01. The sequence goes on along the minus strand of DASYCF010000551.1, from coordinate 4,437 downwards.
ACCATCATCCCGCGCGCGTGGATGCGCTCGACCGCCTCCGGGTACGTGAGGCAAAAGTTGACGGGCTTGTCCATGTCCTCGAGCGTCGCCTCGGTGACGGACTCGAAGCCGATGATGAGCGTGCCGCAGCCCGCTTGCTGGAAGAGGTCGAGGAGCTCCTCGTCCGCCGCGCAGTTGAGCGTCGTCTCGGCAGACCAACTCGGGATCTCGCCGCGCTTCGAGAGCGGCGCCATCGCCCGAAGGAGCTCCTTCGTGTAGCGCGTGCGCGAGATGAAGTTGTCGTCGACGACGTAGAGCGGCTTGCTGCGCGCGACGAGGCCCTTCGCCTTCGGCAGCGCGCGGAGCTCGCGGATGACCTGATCCACCGGCTTGAAGCGGAAGTCTTGACCCGAGATGTCGGGCACGCTGCAGAAGCGGCATTTGAACGGACAGCCGCGCGTCGTCTGGAGCTGATGAAACAGGTACTCGTGCGTGGGCGACGCGCGCCAGGCCGGCACCGGGATGCCGTCCATCGGCGGGAAGCCGCGCGCGTCGTACCGCCTCTTGAGCTGGCCCTTCGCCGCGTCGGCGACGACCTCGGGCCAGATCGTCTCGGCCTCACCGGTCACCACGCAGTCGACGTGCTCGAGCGCCTCGTCCGGGCGCAGCGACGCGTGGATGCCGCCGAGCACCACCTTCTTGCCCGCGGCGCGGAACCGCTTCGCGACCGCGTACGCGTGCGTCACGCAGCTCGTCTTCGCCGAGAGCGCGACGAGATCGGTGTCGATCGCGTAGTCGATCGGCTCGAGGTACTCGTCGACGATGCGCACGTCGTGCCCGGGCGGCGTGCACGCGGCGACGGTCTGGATGCCGAGGTCGAGGAAGCTCCGCTTGAAGCCGAGCACGCGCAGCACGAGATCCATCTCGTAGAGCTCGCGCTCGCTCGGGTCCGCGTTCTTCTTCGTGGCGACGAACGTGATGCGCACGGCTACTGCCTCGCCTTCGCGAGCACGTCGTCGAGCGTCGGCCGCACGCGCTCGCGCAGCGCGCCGACGGTGCGCGCGATCACGCGCGGGAAGGGCGAGTAGTCCCACGCCGTGAGCAGGAGCTCGTGCGCGGGTGATCGCAGGCGCGGCCCGTCGAGGCGCGCGCTCCGCGGCTGGCGCCACGCGACGACGGCGCGCTGCACGCCGCTCCAGAACTCGCCGCGCGCCTCGAGGCTCGCGAGCGCGCCGCGGCGGATCTCGCGCTGCTTGTCGGCGGTGTCGCCGAGCTTCGCCAGCGCCTCCTCGAGCCAGGCGCCGTGGTCCTCGTCCTGGTCGACGTGCAGCGTGAAGTAGTGGATCTCTTCCTCGGTGAAGCCCGCGCGGCGGAGGCCGGGGATCACGGCGTCGAACATCTTCGGGATCGCCCACTCGTGGCCGGGGCCGATCGCGCCGAGGCCGTAGAGGAACGACTCCTTCGTCACGATGCGGCGGTGCGTGGCGACGAAGCGGCGCGCCGGCTCGGGCACCGGGAACGTCGGAAGATCGGGCATCGCGCTGCCGGCTGCGCGGAGAAAATGCGCGTAGAGCGTCGCGTGGTCCTCGCCGCGTGACCCCTCGCCGTACTCGTCGACGAGCACCTTCGCGAGCCAGAGCTTCGCCTCGCTGTCGGGCGCGCGCACGAGGAGCCGCTCGAGGTAGCTCGTGAACACGCACACGAGCGAGAAATGGTTCTCGCCGAAGACGCGGTAGTCCTCGCGCGAGAACGGCGTCGTCGCGAGGCGGCTCAGGAACACGTGGTTCACCGCAGGGTGCGTCGCGATCTCGTCGCGCAGGCCCGCGAGGAAGGCGCGCGAGGATCCGGTCTTCTCGATCTGCATCACTCCCCTCCTGCCGCGGCCGCCGCGGCGCGCGCGTCGGCGAGGTCGTCGGTCCAGAGGCGCCGCGGGATGCGGAGCTTCACGATCGGCGCGGCGGACTCGGCCGCGGCCTCGCCGGCGTCGTGCTCGTCGCCCTTCGGATACTCGACGTCGCGCCACGTGAGGCCGGCCTTCGCGCCGGGCCCGTTCAACAGGCCCTCTTCGTCGCGCAAGAAGGAGCGGTAGTCCTTGTGGACGCGGTTGTACCGCCACGTCCGACCGAAGAACCACACGAGGCCCGGCAAGAGCCTCCGCGCGAGCTCGGGCCGCTTCTTCACGAAGCTCTTGAACGCCCGGCGAAAGCTCGGGTCCGTCTTCGTGTAACCGGCGCAGAACTCCTTGTAGAACTCGTCCCGCGGGAGGCGCGTCGGGAGCACGGCGTGCAGCAGATCGAACAAGCGATGATCGGTCGTGAGGAGCTTGTCCTTGTAGGCGCGATAGAGCTGCGTGCCAGGCAGCGGCGTGAGGATCGTGATGAGCGGGATCCCGATCGTCATCGAGTTCACGTAGTCCCACAGATCGGCGAACTGCTGCTTCGTCCAGTCCGGCCGGACCATGAAGATGCCGGTGACGTAGATGCCGCTCTCGCGCATCACCTCGTCGGCCTTCTTGTTCTTCTCCCAGCTCGACTTCTTGCGGAGCGCGGCGAGCGCGTCGTCGTCGTTCGACTCGAAGCCCGAGAGGACCATCGCGAGGCCGCACTTCGCGAGCCGCGCGATGAGGTCCGGGTGGTCGGCGGCGAAGTCGGTGCGGCCCTGCGTCATCCAGTACTTCTTCACGCCGCGCCGCTCGATCTCGTCGCACAGCTCGACGACGCGGCGCTTGTTCGTGAGAAAGTTGTCGTCGAGGACGAAGACGAACTCCTCCTCGCACGCCTCCATTTGATCGACGATCCGCTTCGCCGAGAGGAAGCGCGTGCGGCGCTCGTAGAACTCCCAGATCGCGCAGAAGTTGCAGTCGAACGAGCAGCCGCGGCTCGTGAAGATCGAGGCGATGCCGCGCGCGCACATGAAAAAGTAGCGGCCCTTGTACTTGTCGACGAGGCGCCGATCGGGCGCGGGGAGCGTGTCGAGATCGACGGCCTGCGCGCGCTTGTCGTTCGCGACCATGCGCCCCGCGTCGTCGCGGTAGCGCGCGCCGGCGACGCCGGGGAAGCGCCGGTCGCCGCGCGCGTGCTGCGTCGTCCAGCGCGCCATGATCTCGCGCCGCGTGTGCTCGCCCTCGCCTTGCACGATGACGTCGACGTACGGCTCGTCGAACTCGCCGGGAGAGAGCGTCGGGTGATGGCCGCCGACGATCGTGAGCGCGCCCGGCCGGATCGCGCGCGCCATGCGGAGCACGGCCTTGGCCTGGTACGCGTCGGTCGTCATGCTCGTCGTGCCGACGACGTCGGGCGCGAACCGCGCGAGCTCCTTCGCGAGCGCGTCCTCCGGCTCGAGGCGCATGTCGAGGATCCGCACCTCGTGCTCGCCGCCGATCGCCGTGCCGACGGCGGTGAGCGCGACGGGCTCCGAGAGCCAGATGACGTTTTCGAGGCCGAGCCGCCCGTTTTCGAACGGCGTGGGCATCACGAGGAGGACGCGCATGAAGGCTTCTGTTCCTTGAGTCTGTCGAGAGACGCCGCGCTGCTACGCGCCGTCGCGGTAGGTCGAGCCCGCTACCTCTGCGCGCGAGCGCCCGCTCCGGATCTGGGAGACGGCCCGACCGCGGCCAGGACAGCCCCGGCTTATACGCGATCCGACCCGCGCGCGCGGCTGGCCTTCTTGAGCGCTCGAGTCGCGCGCGGTCCACGTGCGATACTCGCGCGATGGCGGAGTGCCCGAGCGACACCGAGCTCGCCTCGCTCGTCGCACGGAGGGAAGACGACGGCTCGGCCGTGGGCCCGGCGGTCGCGGCGCACGCCTCGGAGTGCGAGATCTGCAAGGCGCGCGTCGCCCACCTGACGCGGCTCGCGTTCGAGGCGACGAGCTACGCGACCGACGAGGGCGTCGAGATCCCCTCGTCGCTGCGCGTCGGCCACGTGCTGCCGCGCGGGACGGTCGTCGGCCGCTACCACGTGCGCGAGCTCCTCGGCGCGGGGGCGATGGGCGTCGTCTACGCGGCGTACGACCCGGAGCTCGATCGCAAGGTCGCGCTCAAGATCCTGCGCGCCGACGCGAGCAGCGGCCCGCACTCGGCCGAGCTCCGCCGCCGTCTCACGCAGGAGGCGAAGACGATGGCGCGCCTCGCCCACGCGAACGTCGTGCGCGTCTACGACACCGGCGCCTTCGAGGATCAGATCTTCATCGCGATGGAGCTCGTCCACGGCACCACGCTGCGGCGCTGGATGGAGAGCACCGAGCGGCCTTGGCGCGCGGTGCTCGAGGCGCTCGTCGCAGCGGGGCGCGGGCTCGCCGCGGCGCACGACGCGGGCGTCGTCCACCGCGACTTCAAGCCGGACAACGTGCTCGTCGCGAAGGACGGGCGCGTGCTCGTGACCGACTTCGGCCTCGCGGGCGACGCGTCCCAGCCGCACGAAGAGGAGCTCGGCGACTCGAGCGGCCGCGGCGCCTCGC